>NQJH01000310.1 GCA_002256685.1 Methylococcaceae bacterium NSP1-2
CGTTGATAAATCGTTAAACTGTCCGCTGATACCAGCACGGCTTCCAGCACCTGACTTTGTAACGCCTCCTCGTGCCGTGATGCCAGCGTTGAGCGCAGCAAGGCAATCAGCGTTAACGCCCGCTCTAATCTGCGTCCACTATCGAGCATTAACCACGCGGCTTCGCGGGTCATACTCTCACTGGTTAAGCCAATAAAGGCGACGATGCCGGTAATTAAATCATCGAGATTAGCCTGTAACTGCTCAATATTGATGTCATTATTAATAACGCGTTGTTGCCAGCGGCGTTGAATATTATCGACACTGCGCCATGTATCGTGTGACCAAAAGTCACGAATACTGAATGCTGCTTGCACAAAGGCGTGAATATTTGCGGTCAGTGAGCCTTTGCGCTGACTGTCTTTAGCCAGTGATAGCAACTCACTCTGAGGTGCTTTCAGCAGTTGCGCATCACATTTTACAAAATCCGGATAAGTGCCAGTAACTTGCGTCAGAGCGCGTAATAAAACCTGAAGACATTCATCGTCAACGGAGTCTTTAAATTCAACGCTTTCTCTTAACTTGCGTAACACCGTGCGCAACAACCGCGCGATAGTTTTCACCCGTTCAAGATGACGACCCACCCAAAACAGATTATCCGCAGCGCGACTGGTCAAGGGTTCAATGACGGCTTCAATCAGTTGATTGCGGCGCGGTTGCGTCCAAATACTGACGGGTTTATCAGGTTCAGCGGCTAATACCCAAGTATCTTTACTAATACCACCGGCTTGATTTGAAACAATAAAATTGTCTTTTTGGCGAGCAACACGCGTCAATCCACCTGACATCACCACATACTCATCACCACTAGCGACGGCAAAGGTGCGTAATACCGCATTACGCGGTTCGATATGATGGTCAATAAAGGCGGGGAGCGTGGAAAAACTGACTTGTTCTTGACCGATAAACAAATGCGGTTTTGCTGAAATCTGGCTACGCAGTTGATCCTTTACTTGACTACTTAACAAACCGCCAAACACCGCATGACTATCTTGACTGCGATTAATCGGTTTAATGACCAATCTATCAAGGTTTTGTAACACAAAATCACGCTCACGCTGTTGTCCGCACCACCATGTTGCCACCGAGGATAGATTCAGTTCCTCGTTTAAAAAATACCGTGATAATCTCGGCAAAAATGCCAGCAACGCGGGATTTTCCAGAATACTGCTACCCAATGGATTAGCAATCGCGACATTACCTCGCCGCACTACTTCTAACAGTCCGGCTATACCCAACTGTGAGCCACTGCGTAATTCTAAGGGATCACAAAAAGAATCATCAACACGCCGCAAAATAACATCGACTGCTTGCAAACCCGCTAATGATTTAAGCCAGACTCGACCATCACGCACTGTTAAGTCGCCACCCTGAACCAACGTAAAACCTAAATAAGCCGCTAAATAAGCGTGTTCAAAATAGGTTTCATTAAGCGGACCGGGGGTAAGTATGACAATGCGCGGGTCTTCTTTGTTGTGCGGGGCAATATCAGCCAGTCCTTTACGCAGAGCGTTGAAAAAACCCGATAAACGATGCACCTGTGTTTCACGAAAAATATCAGGTAACACCCGTGTCATCACCGTGCGATTTTCTAACGCATAGCCCGAACCAGACGGTGCTTGCGTCCTATCATCCAGTACCCACATGCACCCGTTAGGACCACGCGCAAGATTGGCTGAATAAAGGGTCAAATCTCGCTGTTGATTTTGCAATGCCCCGACACAAGGACGTAAAAAACCTTCATGACCAAAAATCAGCTCAGCGGGAAGCAGACCTTTTTTTAACAGCGTTTGTTTGCCATAAATATCTTTTAGTATCAGGTCGAGTAGTTCAGCACGTTGTTTAAGCCCTGCTTCAATCACTGCCCATTCTTCACTGCTAATGAGTAAAGGCACTGGGTCAAGCCGCCAAGGTCGGGTTAGTTTTTGCGAATCACCATACACATTATAAGTAACACCATTTTCACGCAACAGCCGTTGAGCTTCACGACGGCATAGCTCAATTTTTTCGCTACCCATGCTTTCAAGCGCGACCATAAAGCGTTCCCAATACGGCAACACTTTATTTTCTGTGGCATACATTTCATCGTAAATACCAAGTTGCGTCGCGTAATATTGCGCACCAATATCATTGGCAGGGCTGTTGGTGTTACGCACGAATCATTCCTTATCGTTGATTAATATCTTTATAGTGGCGTAAGGTCTCACCCGTATATATCTGACGGGGGCGATAAATAGTGACTGTTTCACCATGAATCATTTCCCGCCAATGCGCTAACCAACCCGGCATCCGTCCAATTGCAAATAACACGGTGAACATATTGGTGGGAATACCTGCCGCGCGGAGTATTAAGCCAGAGTAAAAATCCACGTTTGGATATAATTTTCGAGAAATAAAATAATCATCTTTCAGCGCGATTTCTTCCAGTCGGCGTGCAATATCCAGCAATGGATCATTAAGCCCCGGTTTGTTAAGTAACTTGTCACAATGCTTTTTCAATACCATCGCGCGGGGATCAAAATTCTTATACACCCGATGCCCAAAACCCATGAGTCGGCGACCTGAA
>NQJH01000311.1 GCA_002256685.1 Methylococcaceae bacterium NSP1-2
AGTGTTGCTAGTTAAATTCTAGCCTAATGGTTAAATAATAATAACGATATGAGGTGGAAATATGTTGTTTTTAGCGAAAGCGTTGGCAATTGCTGTACTGATTTGGTTTTACACAACGGCGAGAGAAAAAGGTGAACCGCCTATTAATTGGGCGATTACGGGTCTGATTGGTTATGTAATTGTCTGGGTAGGTGTTAGATACACCTTGGTTGCTGCGTTGTCGGGCATGGTAGCAAAAAGCCCCACAGGCACGATTATTGTTATGCAAATACCCGCGCTGTGTGCGATTGTAGCTGCATTTTTAATTCGTAAAAAATTAATTAGCAATGCTGCTGAAAAAAATAATTAGCTGTAACAAAAAAGGCGAGTAAACGAACCAGTCGTTTACCCGCCTTATTTCTGTCTTAATTACAATTTATCAGCATTTTTATCCAAATATTCAGCAACACCCGCTGGGTTTGCATTCATACCTGCATCGCCTTTATTCCAACCTGCTGGGCAAACTTCACCATGCGCTTCATGGAACTGTAACGCATCAATCATGCGCAATAATTCGTCCATATTGCGACCTAAAGGCAGGTCATTGACCACTTGGTGACGAACTAAACCGCTACGGTCAATTAAAAATGTACCACGGTAAGCAACAGCTGGAGCCGCCGCTTCAACATCATAATCTTTGCAAATAGAATGCGAAATATCTGCCGCCATCGTATAACGAACAGGACCAATACCGCCTTTGTTAATCGGGGTATTACGCCATGCGTTGTGTGTAAAATGTGAATCGATAGAGACTGCAATCACTTCAACACCACGGCTTTTGAATTCATCCATACGGTGATCTAACGCAATCAACTCACTAGGACACACAAAAGTAAAATCCAACGGATAGAAAAATACCACGGCATACTTACCGTTAGTGGTTTCAGAAAAGCTGAATGAATCAACTATCTGACCGTCGCCTAATACGGCTGGAACTGTAAAATCAGGTGCTTGTTTACCGACTAAAACGCTCATTAATCATCTCCAAAAATAGTTAAAAAACAAATGCTTACAAAATAATTTCGCCACCATGACGGTGGAATAGCCGTTATTCTACACTAGAACAGTAGGAAATAGGTTAGTTATTTTAAACGACTCGCCTCTACAAATAAACCAGCTATAAATCAATTTGTTAAGCGATTAATGATATATTCGTAGCTCGCAAACAGCAACCAAATTTAGCAAATCGTCTATGAAACAAACGACCTCCTTTCTCAACAATCACGCTCATTGGTTAGCACAGTTTGATAACCACCACTTTTTGTCTAATCTACTCGACCTTTTTGTATTCGCAAATTTTTACATTGTTGATAAAAATCAAAAAATTCTCTATTGGAGTTTAGGCATGGAATCCCTGACGGGCTTAAGCCATCAGACCGTCATTGATAACCCGTGTTTACCCGAATACCGTATCACCCCTAATCTTCCTAAAGCACAGTCGATTCAATTACCTAGCATCAATGCTGTCAACAAAGTGATACACATTTTACAAGACAAAGATGGTGTTTTTGCAGGGGGTTTAGGCTTGCTATTGCCTTGCCCAGAACAAACTCCCAGCGAATATTTGCCAAAAATAGCCAAGCCGCTAAGCCTTGGTAGTCAAAACTTTCATGGCATTCTAAGCCGTTCACCCGCCATGCAGGATGTATTTCATTTAATCCAAAATGCCGCCGAAACCGCCGTCACGGTGTTAGTCAGAGGCGAAAGCGGCACGGGCAAAGAATTGGTTGCTAAAGCTATTCATGATTTGAGCATTCGTAAAAACGCGCCTTTTTTAGCCATCAATTGTGCCGCTTTATCCAGCAACCTACTCGAAAGTGAATTATTTGGTCATGTACGCGGTGCATTTACTGGGGCAATTAAAGATCACAGCGGCTTATTTCAACGAGCGCATGGCGGCACTTTGTTTTTGGATGAAGTGGCCGAATTGCCGTTAGAACTGCAAGCAAAATTACTGCGCGTCATTCAAGAAAGAAATTATATCCCCGTCGGCGGAGATCGCTCTGTAAGCGTCGATGTACGAATTATTGCGGCTACCCATAGGTCATTGCGCGAAGAGGTCAAGAATGGGCGTTTTCGTGAGGATTTGATGTATAGATTACGGGTTGTGCCAATCTTTCTGCCACCACTTCGAGAACGACGTGAAGATATTGGATTATTAATCTGGCATTTTATACACCAACACAATGCCGCTAATTTTAGAAAAATCGAAAAAATTGAACCGCTCGCCATGCGCACTCTACTCGATTATCCGTGGCTAGGTAATGTCAGAGAATTACAAAATGTCGTGGAATATGCGTTTGCCGTTGGGCGTGGTACGACATTACGTCTCACTGAACTCCCCCCTGAATTTAGAGAACCTCGCGCAATTGTTCAAACGGCTAAATCCAACACAACCCTATCCGCCGAACAAGAAGCCACCGCTATTCGGCAAGCACTCGAACAAAGCAATGGCAAGGTGACACCTGCCGCCCAATTACTCGGCATGAGTCGCGCTACTTTTTGGCGCAAACGTAAATTGTACGCGTTATGAACTTCCAGTCTAAATCTTGATAAATTATGG
>NQJH01000312.1 GCA_002256685.1 Methylococcaceae bacterium NSP1-2
CAGTTAATCCTGTGCCAGTGAATGCAGTCAGCCGTATTCCAGCCAGTACAGTTAATCCTGTGCCAGCGTATGCAGATAGTAATATTTGGTTATTAGTGGATACTAAAGCGCACAAAATTGAAGTAAAAAAAGGCGAACAGACCCTTGAAATACTTGAAGGTATTGCTATTGGTCGAAAAGGTGCAGGATTGAAAGGTCATCGGGGTGATGATATTACGCCTTATGGTAACTATAGAATTGGCTGGGTTGGCGAAAAAAGTAATTTTCGCAAATTTTTTGGCTTAACCTATCCATCTAAACAAGATGCTGAAATTGCCTTAAAACGTGGTGTAATCAGTCAGTCAGACTATTACAGCATTGCGGCTGCGGAACAGTATAAGCAGATACCTCCCCAAAATACGCCATTAGGAGGACAAATAGGTATTCATGGGCTTGGCGCGGGAGATGAAAGTGTTCATCACGCATTTGACTGGACGCATGGATGTATCGCATTGACTAATAGTCAAATCGATCATTTAAGCCAATGGTTGGATACGGGAACAGTGGTAAAAATAAAATAAAGTTGGAAAAAAGCCACGAACAGTGGTAAATTAACCCCAGTTTTATGTTCATAAACTCTCAAAACAAAGGTAAATAAAAATGAAAAAAATCGTAAAATTATCTATGATCGCATTGGTTGCTAGCTTAGTTGTTGGTTGTGCTACTAACGATGACATCGCAAACTTACAATCACAAATTGACGGTTTGAAATCTTCAGTTTCACAAGCTTCTTCTGACGCTGCTTCTGCTAAATCAGCTGCTGATTCAGCATCTGCTCAAGCTGCTGCTGCTGAAGCTGCTGCTAACCGTGCTGCACAATATGCTCAAGAAACTAACAGCAAATTGGATGCTATGTTCGCAAAAACAATGAGAAAATAATCTCATTGCTTAACGGCATGGAAAAGCCCAGTGACTTTCGTCACTGGGCTTTTTTTATGCCTTTAATTCACCACCAAATATTTCCAATAACCGTGGAATAAAATTAGCCAATTCCAACGACATAATCGAAAAATCCACATCAAACCGCGCTGCTTCATCATGCGCATCAGTCTCAGTCACCTGATCTTGAATCAAATCCAAAAACTTCAAGCGTTTAACCGACAAATTTTCATCCAGTATAAAACTCAAGCGATCATCCCACGTTAATGCCAATTTAATCACCTGCTTACCAATATCCAGATGATTTTTAATTTCGGGTAAAGACAAATCATGACGCTTACAACGAATTACCCCACCCGCTTCCTCAGGAGCGCGTAACTCGCATTCATCCTCAATCTTTACATCCTTAGGCGTTTTTTGCGTTAATAGCCACTCTGTCATCGTCGCAATCGGTTTTTCCACTGTATTCAACGGCACAGCAGGCAAAGAACCTAAACATTTACGCAACAAACTGAGCAAATCCTCCGCACTCTTAGTAGAGCCTGAATTCACCACCAAAAAGCCGCCCTTTACATCAATATAAGCAAACAACTTGCGCGAAAAAGTAAACGCACGCGGCAACAACTCAAAAATCAGCTCATCCTTAATCGCAGTGCGTTCCTTTTTCGACAACTTCCGACCTTCTGCTTCTTCGGTTTCGTCAATTTTTTCCTGCATCATTTCATTAAGTACCGAAGCGGGTAACACGCGCTCCTCTTTCTTGGTACAAATCATCATAAAACCATTCGCACTATGCACCAGTGGTGCCGCTTTACCGATAGGCGACACCCAGCCCAACGAAAAATCCTCATGTGAACCACAAGGACGAAACGCCAACGTCTCCAGCTTCTCCTCCAACTCCTCAGCCGTTAATGTAAACGCTTCCGTCAAGCGAAAAATACTCAGATTTTTAAACCACATACTGTAATCCTATAAAAATAATGATTGCGCATTATCGCAAATTTAGCGTATTCACACACAGAAAGCGATAAATGAATCAAATTTTCCCACAGTTATCCTACACTCAAAACCCCGTTTTTAAAGACTTAAATCCACGCTACAAGTCATTTATAAAGCAACAGCCAACGCCCAAAATCCTTAAAAACCTTCCTACAGCTCTCCCATTACAAGCCACACCTTCATCCCTATAATATCGCCAACAACAAAGAAAACACACAGGGTGATAAAAATGGACACAATCGAATTCATAACCACAAGCATACAAACAGGTGTTGCAGAAATCACCCCAGAACTGGCAAAACACCTGCTAGCCATCACCAACCACGACAACCGCCCGTTAAAACCCGCCCACGTCAAAATGCTCAGCACCGCACTGAAAAATGACGAATGGATGCTCAATGGCGAAACCATCGCCTTTTCAAAATCAGGACGCTTACTCGATGGACAGCATCGACTAACCGCTTGCGTCAACACAGGCAAAGCCTTTCAAACCGTCATCATCAAAGGCATAGAAGATGAAGCCGCTTTCGGCACAATAGACACAGGCAAACCCCGCAGCGTCACCGACCTAATGAGTCTGCAAGGTTTACCCAAAGCCCCGCTATTTTCAGCGATAGCCAAACAGCACAAAGCGTGGCTAGAAACAGAAGAAGACCAACCAGATATGGGAGAGGTAATTT
>NQJH01000313.1 GCA_002256685.1 Methylococcaceae bacterium NSP1-2
CTCAACTTAGAATACAGCGGTAAAATCTCATACTGATTGGGATGATGTTTTTTTAAGGAATCAGTGGTTTCACGAATTTCACGTTCACCACTTAAGAAAATTAATATATCGCCGCGTAAGTCTCGATACAGTTCATCGACTGCATCGAGGATAGCATTTTGTAAATCATCACTGGTTTCATCGTCTTCTTCGCGCTGTTCAATCGGACGATAACGCATTTCGACTGGATAAGTACGCCCTGAGACTTCAATAATTGGCGCGTTATTAAAATGCTGTGAAAACCGTTCAGGGTCAATGGTTGCCGAGGTAATAATGAGTTTTAAATCAGGGCGTTTCGGCAACAACCACTTCATATAACCCAGCAGAAAATCAATATTTAAACTGCGTTCGTGGGCTTCATCAATGATGATGGTGTCGTATTGATTTAGATAAGGATCGTTTTGTGATTCGGCGAGTAAAATCCCGTCGGTCATTAATTTAACTAACGATTCCGAATGAGTTTTATCGTTAAAACGAATTTTATAACCCACCGATTTACCCATCGGCTCGCCTAATTCTTCGGCAATTCTATCGGCAACCGTCCGCGCGGCAATGCGTCGTGGTTGTGTATGACCAATAAAACCCGCCGCGCCACGTCCTATGCTTAAGCAAATTTTCGGCAACTGCGTGGTTTTCCCCGACCCCGTTTCGCCGCATAAAATCAGTACTTGATTGGCTTTAATCAGTTCAGCAATGTCGTCTTTTTTACTCGTGACAGGTAAATCGGGGAAATTTAATGGTGGAATACTAGCAAGGCGTTTATTGCGCAACGCCACCGATTTTTCAACACGGCTGGCGAGGGCGTTTAAGGCTTCAAGTGAGTCTTTGCCTTTTTTTACCTCACTACGCAAGCGGTCTAATTGGCGTTTTAGATGCTGTCTATCTTGATTAAGACACAGGGATAATTGTTGGCTAAGTTGTGTAACTAAATGGGAAGCGGTCATGCGGCTGGGACGAATAAAATTAGGGTATTATACGCTATAGTGTGGGTGCTAGGTGTGTAGGTGTGAATTCATTCGCACTGTAAAATGACTCGCTAGAGTACGTTAGCAAATTCGCATTCACGGTCCACAGTTAAGCAATGACAGGAGTCCAATAGCTTTAGCTATTGGCTAGAAAACAGCTAAAGCTGTTTTACTCCTGCATAATTTGTGAGCAGTGAGTGCGTGGCTTTCAACTATTTCAACGGTGGCAACGCAGGTGCATTTTTAGCCAATCGCACCAAATTAATAAACTCAGCCCGATAGCCGAATTTATCCGCGCCTTTCGCGCCTTCTGCCAAACTCATCACCTTGTCGTAATTAAAATCTTTAAGATAAGGATCGCTGCGTAGTAATTGCCCAAAAGCGGCAACCGCCGTCGCAAAGCGGGATTCTACGGGTATTTCATCGACTGATTTGTAGGCTTGATCAGTGGTCACAGGCGTGGTGATTAACTTGCTAGTATCGCCGTTTGGCAATTTATAACGAATTTTAACAAACGCGAGTTCATTACTTTTGTTATCGGTTTCGACTGTTTTAGTCGTGCTGGGTTTTGGATAGCGCAATTCATCAACTAACTGAGCTTTACTGGCAACGGGCGTTATTTCATACAACGCGGTGACGGTATGACCTGAGCCAATATCGCCTGCGTCTACTTTATCATTATTAAAATCTTCTTTGTTTAACAGCCGTGTTTCATAACCTATCAAGCGATATTCAGCCACTTGCGCGGGATTGAATTCAATCTGAATTTTGACATCTTTGGCAATAGTGAACAGCGTAGACCCTGCTTCTTCGACTAAGAATTTACGCGCTTCATTGAGATTATCAATATATGCCGCATTACCGTTGCCGTTTTGTGCCAAAGTTTGCATGAGTTCATCGTTGTAATTGCCTCTACCAAAACCTAATACCGACAACGTTACGCCTGTTTTGCGTTCGTGTTCGACAAAACTTTTTAATTCGTTGGTGTCGGTAATGCCAACATTAAAATCACCATCGGTTGCCAGTATCACGCGATTAATACCTTTGGCATTCAAATTCTGTTCAGCCAATTGATAGGCTTGACGGATACCTTCCGCGCCTGCGGTTGAACCCGCCGCGCCTAGATTATCAATCACTGCGCTGATTTTGCCTTTGTCTTTGGCTTTAGTCGGTGGCAAGGCAACGCCCGCATTACCTGCGTAAGTGACTATCGCCACGCTGTCGTCTTCGTGCAAGGTATCGAGCAACATTTTCAACGAATTTTGCACCAGCGGTAATTTATTGGGTTCATTCATAGAACCAGAGGTATCAATCAAAAATACCAGATTGGCGCGTGGTTTTTCCTTCGCATCTATTTCATAGCCTTTAATGCCGATGTGAACCAGCTTAGTGTCTTTATTCCACGGGGTAGGAAATACCGAGACATTGGCTTTGAATGGCTCTTCTTTGTTAGTTGGCGCACTGTATTCGTAGGGAAAATAATTAATTAATTCTTCTATTCTGACGGCATTTTTTTGTGGTAATACGTTTTGGTTCAACGAAGCTCTCATAAAACTATAAGACGCAGTATCCACATCAATTGAAAACTGAAAACGTAGACACAGGTTCATCTTTAGCCAGTTTTAACGGATTAATCGTTATGTCTTTAAATTTATCGCGCCCTTGGTCTTGATATTGGCTTACCTGTGCATCATCGCTTGAAGCGGGTTGATTAACAGCCACACTCTTTGTTTTCGCGGGTGCTTCGGCGCGTTGCCTTCCAGATTCCGCTGGTACAACAGGGCTAGCCAACTGTGCAACAATCTGACCCGCACCCATCGGTTTTGGCGTTGCTGGACTCGGTGAGACAACGGAAGCAGCGGGGGTTTTATAATTGGCTTCTTCTTTATCTGACAGCGTGGCGATGACTTCCTCCGCCACGTTATTTTCAGTTTTTGCCAATGCTATCGTCGCACCCAGCTCTTTAGCAGAATCGGTCTTTTTTTCCGCACTTACTATGGGTTGAGGCGCGTTTGTGAATCTCTGTATAGGCACAACCGCCCACACCACAAACAACGCACAAAAAGTGCCGATAATCGCGATTTGATATTTTTTCATTGGTGTTCTCCCAAAAATAGATTGTCCAACAACATCTGCTGTAATGTTTAGACGTATGGGCTTGGAACTTCCTTGGGAAACTTTTGAATTATTTTTATCAAATTCGCGCAAAGCCAGAGAAATAGCGGCTTTTCTGGCGGCAGAATCGGTTTTAAGCGTGGGTGTGTGTCGCAATACTTGCTTGATGTCGTCCAATTCATCCTTCATGGTCGTTCTCCATTAATGCTTTAAGTTTGTGACGAATTTCGTGCATACGCCAAGAAATCGTTGATTCTGAACAACCCAAAATTTGCCCGACTTCCGCATGGCTTAAATCTTGAGCTAACACTAAAAACGCCGTTTCTTTGAACGGTTCTTTGAGTCTTGCCAGCTCTCGATACAAACTAGCGATTTGTTGGGCTTTGTCATGGTTCACCGCACGATCATGGGCTTCAAATTCCAGATAATCAACAAGCTGTGCGTATTGACGATTACGTTTACGATGCCCATCAAGGCAAGCATTAACAATAATCGTATAAAGCCACGTTTTAAATTTTGCCTCGCCACGGTACGCATGAATTTTATTCGCCAGCCCGACGCAGACATCTTGGGTTATGTCTTCGGCATCTTCGCTATGCCCCGTAAAACGATAAGCGACTTGATAAATCGTATCGTAGTGCAGTTCAAGCAATTTTTGAAACGCTAAGCGGTCGCCTTTTTGTGCCAGTGTCAGCCACCGCATTTCACTGTCCATCGGCACTTCACCGCTGGCAGCGTTCAACAGCCCCGTCCATTTTTTGAAAGCAATCATGTTGAGTGAGTTTTGAGAGAATAATGCGCGGGGATTATAGGCTAGTGTTTGACAGTGCTGAATTATTTTGTGATTCAGCGTTTACTTTGCCAAGAACACCGTGTTCCATACTGTAAACCACATCGACTAATTCCAAGCCTACAGGGCGGTGGGTTACCATTATCAGGGTTTTATTATTGGCAAACGCTTTCAGGGCAGTAAATATGTCACGCTCTGTATCAGCATCTAAGCCTTCAGTGGGTTCATCCAATAATAATATAGGTGCATTTTTAAGATAAAGCCGCGCTAAAGCAATACGCCGCGCTTCACCGCCTGAAATTTTCGCGCCACTTTCACCTACCCAAGTCTGTATGCCATCGGGCAAGCGTTCAATAAATTGCGTCAGTCCTGCAAACTGTATCGCTGTGTTAAGTTCGATTGGTGTTGCGTGGCGTTTAGCGAGTAATAAATTGTCTTTAATGGTCGCGGCAAATAATTGACTGCGTTGTGATAACACACCGAAACAACTGAGTAATTCATCGTGATTCAGTTGATTAATCGCGCCATCACCCAGCAAAATTTCACCGTGTTTAGGATCATAATGGCGGGTTAATAATTGTAACAGCGTGGTTTTTCCTGAACCACTCGCGCCGATAATGGC
>NQJH01000091.1 GCA_002256685.1 Methylococcaceae bacterium NSP1-2
ATTTTGAGTGATATTTACGAGCAGATGTTGGTTGAGTTGTTGGTAACTGGCTAATGTGAGGAGTCCAAGGCAAGACTTGGACGTTTAAAAACGTCCAAAACTTGTTTTGGACTCCTTTGCTATTTATTTCACAAAACAACTTTTCTGCGCATATTCTTCGGCTTCTTTAATGCGCGTTTTTAAGTCTTTCGCTTGTGCAGGATCACGAAATACCCCGCCCGCATCGCCTGTTTGCCCTTTGCCTAAATAACTAAACGTTTTTGCCGCTTCATAATCAGCAAAGCTTAATTTTTCGGCAATTTTATCTATTTTGCAACCACACGCATATTGGGTGACGTAATTCATTTTCGATAAATTGCCATCATGTTGAGCAATGCAATTTAATACATATTCAACACGGTCACGGGTTGGATAATCGTTGACTAACGGCGCGGGTGGCGCAGATTTTGGTGTTTTTTTAGATTTTTTTGAGTGTTTGGCAGCAGTGGCATTGCCGCTTAGTGTCATCACTAAGGCAATGCTTAATAGGGATAGTAAGTATTTATTTTTCATGGATGCCTTAATAGGTAAAAAAGTAAGCGGGTAACACAACCCGCAACACGTTTATTTTAACCGAAAACAACTGTAATACCTTTTGTTACTCACAATGAACAAACCAACAAAAATAACTGGCGTAATTTTAGCGGGTGGACTCGCACGGCGTATGAATCATCAAGACAAAGGCTTGGTATGTTATCGAGGTTGTCCACTGGTGAGTTATGCCATTGCAGCCCTCGCGCCGCTGGTAAATGACACCCTCATCAATGCCAATCGTAACCACGAACAGTATCAATCATTTGGCTTGCCAGTAATCGCCGATCAAACCGATAGCTTTGATGGTCCGTTAGCGGGCATATTAACCGCGATGATTCATAGCGATGCCGAGGTGTTGTTGATTGTGCCTTGTGACGCGCCGCTAATGACCACGCAACATTTACAAAAACTGCTCACAGTACGCGCTGATTTGAATGTGGATATAGCGGTAGCGTTTGATGGTGAACGCTTGCATCCCTTGTTTTTAGCCATTAAAACGAGTTTACAAGAAAGCTTACAAAATTATTTAGCCAGTGGTCAACGTAAAGTCCAAGCTTGGTTGGCGCAGCATAACCCCGCGCAAGTTGATTTCAGTGATACGCCGGAGATATTCACTAACATCAATACACTGACTGAATTATCCTTGTTAGAAGCCAAATAAGAATTAGACATCGGTTACTAACACTCGGTATGATTAGCTATTCAAGTGGTCTAAGTCGTTGTGGTAGGCACTTTACCAACCTAATTTATACACCAAGAGTTATATTCATCTTATGAAGAAACTATATAAGCTTCTCTATATCCTTCGGTCTTTAAAAACCACTAAAAACCGTATAAAGTTTTTAATTATGCTTCAGGAGTATACGAAAAGCATTCCTGAACTGTCTCACTTTTTTCCAACACCATCCAACACCGCATACAGCGATGAAATGCTGAATTTAGGTGCTAGCTCTAAGATATTATTGGTCGTGCATGAGTTTTCTCGTACCGGAGCTCCCTATGCTGCCTTATATTTAGCACGCGCACTTTTTTCCCTTCATGGTGTACGAGCTACGGTTATTTCTCCTAAGGATGGTCTGATACGCGAAGAATTTGAACAAGAAGGATTTCCTACTGTGGTTGATCCATTATTATTTAACTACTCAACTTACTCATCAGACGCTTGCAGTTTCGTAGCCAATTTTGAACAAGTTATTGTGTCATCGCTGGCTGCTTTTGGGTTTATTCGCTACTTTAGGGGCATCGCTAAACACCTGACGTGGTGGTTACATGAAACGGATACCGGTTTTACCTCAGTTGCAAACATAGCGACTGATTTACCGTTGTTATTTGCCTGCTGTGAATCCATCTGGCTTTGTAGTCCGCTTTGTTTCCCGCTTGCGTTGCAATATACCTCACAGGATAAACTCCATTTACTGCTTTACGGTTGTAATGATAGCGCGATGCCGCATCGTCCGCATGAATCGGGAAAAATGGTATTTTCTATTGTTGGCTCAATGGAGCCACGCAAAGGTCAGGATATTTTTTTAAATGCGATTGAACGGTTGCCGCAAACGTTAAGAGATAAAGCTATTTTTCGTGTTATCGGATCACCGCTTGCCTATAAAGCGTCTGAGGTTTTTTATAAAGAAGTGCTTACTCAGGCAGCACGCATACCTGAGGTCGAGTGTTTCGAAAGTATGCCACAAGATAAGTTGTTAGATTTTTATGCACAAACCGATGTATTGGTTTCCGCGTCACGAGATGATCCAATGCCTATCGTGGTTACTGAGGGACTGATGTTTTCTAATGTCTGTCTGTGTTCATCGGCTATCGGTCATGCCCAATTGTTACAGCACAGAAAAGATGCACTGCTATTTACCACTGAATCCGCCGAAGAACTTTCAGAGCAAATGGCTTGGCTTCTACAGAATCCAGCTGAATTAGCTGCTCTCGGTGCCGCAGGACGGCGATTATATGAAAAGTATTTTCTCATGAGCAGCTTTACCAACAACGTGGAAAATTTAATACAGAATACTCACACTTAGCAACGGGTGTGAACGTACATTATCACTTAACTGATATTGTCTTGTCTCAACTTATCCGCGATAGCTTGCGCCATATTCATAAACTCAGACGGCATTAAAATTATTGTGGTGGTATTCTGCTCCGCGCCCACCTCAGTAATCATTTGCATACGCCGAAGTTCTAATGACAGGGGATTATGAGCGATTTCTTTTGCGGCTTCAGACAGTTTTTGTGAGGCTTCAAATTCTGCTTCGGCTTTAATGATACGCGCTCGTTTTTCTCTGACCGCTTCCGCCTCTTTCGCCATTGCGCGTTGCATATTTTCGGGCAACTCGACATCCTTCATTTCAACTAACTCGATGCTCAAGCCCCACGGTGTCGTAATTTGGTCCACCATTTCTTTAATGGATTGGTTTATATGTTCGCGGTCGCGTAATACTTCATCTAATTGATGTTGACCGATAACATTACGCAACACCGTTAAAGCCGCTTGATAAGACGCATTTCTGTAGTTATAAACAGAAATGATGGCTTTTTCGGGTTGAGTTACTTTGTAATACATCACCGCGTTGACTTTGATGGTCACGCTGTCTTTAGTGACCGTCTCTTGTGATTCAATATCAACGGTGTTGGTGCGAATATCGATTTGCTGTTTACTGTCAATAAAAGGAATTATCCAATAAAGCCCCGGTCCTTTTACCGCTGAAAAACGCCCCAGTCTAAAAATAACCCCTCTTTCATACTCTTGATCCATCCGTAGACCAAGGATAATGAAGCCAACAATGATAAAAAAACCCATTAAAAAATAGTTCATTTTTCACTCCTCATTTCATCTATTTCAACATTAAAACCCATTGATTTTATAAGTAATCAATAAACCTGAAACAACAGCTCCCGCTAACGTACCGCCCACTCTAAATCCCAAGGCACGACCGCCTATAACACCTGAAAAAACGCCTTTAATGCCTGAGTTTACCGATACTGCAATAAGAATTGCCTTAGCGGCGACATCAACATCCATGCCGTCCTTACTCATTTTTGACATTGAAATGATAATGGGATCAACATCCGCCAAACCAGACGTTGCCGCTAGAAAATAAGCCCCCATATCGCCAAAATAATCTTTTAATACTTTTGATAGCAATATGATGACAACTAAAAATGCCGCGAATTTTAATGCCATGCCTAATTGAAAAGGGTTTGTCAGCTTTATGTCTTCATCAGTTTTAAATCCGCGTGCGGTTTTCCAAAACAGAAACGCAACAAGGTAAGTGAAGACAGTCATTATCAACAACGCCGTGAACAGTGCTTGGAACAAGGCTGGATTCATAATCCAAGTGAGTAGCAGAGTGCGGGCAAACATCGTGGCACACGCCGTTAAAATACCCGCCGCCAACACATTTTCCATATTGAGATATTGTGCTGATAACTTGGACAGATTAAGGGTAACGGCTGTCGAAGACATCAAACCACCCAATGCCCCTGTTAATACCGGACCATGCTGATTACCGCCAATCTTAATGGCAAAATAGCCCAGATAGGAGATACCTGCAATTAGCACCACCATCCCCCAAATATGATACGGATTAAACACCTCCCAAGGACCATAACCCTGATTAGGCAGTATTGGTAAGATGACAACTGAAATCAGTAATAATTCCAATGTTGCATTTAATTCATGTTGTTCGAGTTTTTTCACCCAACCGTGTAGCAAAGGCTTAAAACTGAGTAGCGAGGTAATGACGACAGCCGTTGCAGAGGCTAGGGTAATATGACCGAAAACCGTCAACGCACCTAAGGTAAAAGTAATCAGCGAAGCAATGATGCTGGTAATACTGAAATCTTCAAACTTATCGAGACTTTTACTGTAAGCAATTAGCAAAACGGAGGTCAGTCCCAGAAATACAAACCCCACTAAAAAAGCGTTGCCTTGTTGAGCTAAAATGCCCGACAAGCCCCCCAACAAGCCAATCAGCCCGTAAGTACGCAGTCCTGCAACGCGCATACCCTCAACGCGATCACGCGCCCGCCAGCCCCGCTCCAAGCCAATCAGCAAACCGATTGCTAAGGCAACACCCAGTAGTTTGAAGTTTTCCAGTTCAGTCATGTGTGTGAATCCAGTGTAGGGTGGGCAACGCTTTTCTGCCCACCGCTTTTATCAAAAAATGGAGGGCAAATGATAAAGCTATTTGCCTATCCTACACGACTGGAGTGTGGGAATGATAAGAATAAGATATTTGTAGGTTGGGGTGAGGTATGAACCCTAACACAACGTGTAGCTGATTGTTTTTGTTGGGGTTCGCAAATTCATCCCAACCTATGGGTTTCCATACGCTCGTAAATAATAAAATCGCGAATCCAAGCGTAAAGTTCATGGGCAGCAGAGGGTATCTTCCACCAAAGCAATTCTATCGGTGGATTGTAGCCAGTGGTGAAAACGTTGGGACAAAGCGATAGATTTTGGCGACAAGCATATCGTTTGGCACGATGAACATGAAGACTGTCTGAAACGATAAAGATTCGGTCATACTGCGCTAGGGATGACACTGAATATTGAATATTCTCCCACGTTGTTCGTGCGTGGGTTTCAAGGACAAGATCGTGATCGAGCGCACCGAGTGTACGCGCAATGTCTGCCATAGACTGCGCCTCGACGTAAGTATTTGCTACCGCGCCACCTGATATGACTATCCGTGTACAGTGGTTTGCTTGATAAGTCGCAACACCTGCTTCGACTCGAAGACGTTGAATCGGATGGTCACTACCATCATCTTGAGTAGGATAACCAAGAACAAGCACCGCGCAGTTTCCAGTGCCGCCAGTGTCTTGACTAAAACGGTAGCCAAACCAATAGGCTGTTTCGGTGAATAGCAGAAGTACGACCAAGACCAACGATGCAACTATAAATATTTTCTTCATGCGTTGATTGAATCGTTTACTGATAGTTGACTGTTACGCGCTTATTTCTTGTTCACGATGCTAAAATTAATCAGCTTATTTTATTGTGCTGATTAGCTTGTGATTTTTAAAACCCTGTAGGGTGGGCAGCGTTTTTCTGCCCACCCTACACCTTAAAGCTCCGCCACCGCCGCTCTAGCCAATTCAGTCAATTCTGAACCATCTTTTTGATTATATTCAATAATCGCTTTACGCATTCTAGGTTCCCATGAGTGGGTAATGTGGTTTTTTACGCCTGCAATTGCGTCTTTTCTGTCGGGTTCGGCGTTGAAGTAGTTGCTAATGTCATTAGCCATTTTTATTAAGCGTTCAATTTTCATGTGTGTATTAACCGTTGTGGATGGGTATAAATAACGTGTTTATCGCCGCGAGCAAAGCCGACTAGCGTGACTCCTGCTTGTTCGGCTAGGCGTATTGCTAAACCTGTCGGCGCGGAAATGGCAACCAATAAACCGATGCCTAAGAAAGCAGTTTTTTGTACCATTTCATAACTGGCGCGGCTGGTGACGATGATGTAACCTGCGTTGACATCTTTGCCAGTGCGACATAATAACCCAAGTAGTTTGTCGAGTGCATTATGCCGTCCAACATCTTCGCGCACATCAATAATACCGCGTTCAGGTTCTACCCACGCGGCGGCATGTATCGCGCCTGTTAGTTGGTTTAATGATTGTCGATTGTGTAAATCAGCTAAAGCGGCGGTGAGTTGTTCAGCCGTGACGCTGATAGGGCTGTGTACGGGGTCAGGTTGGCGTATGGCTTGTTTTAGAGTGCTTGCACCGCATAAGCCACAACCTGTGCGCCCTGTGAGGTTACGCCCTTTGTCGGTTAAACAGACAAAGCGTTCCTCAGGGATTTTGACTTGTACTTCTATGCCATTGGCACGTTGATAAACCCGCACGGCTAGAAATTCTTTCGGATGTTGAATAATGCCTTCGGTCATACTAAAACCCAAGGCAAAATCTTCTAAATTGGTCGGCGTGGCTAACATCACGACGTGAGAAATACCGTTATACACCAATACAATCGGCACTTCTTCGGCAACACAGTCTTCTTCATGGCTGTGTTGGCTGCCTTGCCAACGATTCACCATGCGGTGTTGATAGTTTGTCCAGCCTAGTTCATTGTCTAACATTTGATTTTTTTAGTAGGATGGGTAGAGGCGATAGCCGAAACCCATCATTAATTCATGATGTGATGGGTTTCGCGTTGCTCTACCCATCCTACATTTGCCTATCTACGAGTTTTTAGTCAGGATAGTAATCTTCCTTGATGAGTTGATTTAACTCCCAAGGACAATATTCAGGAAAAATACTTTTACTAAGATTGGTTTCTCTCGATGCTTGGATAACCGCAAGTCTGTAAGCCCTTTT
>NQJH01000314.1:0-3865 GCA_002256685.1 Methylococcaceae bacterium NSP1-2
GTTTTAATAATATCATCGTACGTTTTAGAATCACGATTTAATCTTAATGTTACGCCTAATTTTTCAGCAATATCACTCGCTATATCGACATCAATACCAACTAATTCATTATTAGCATCATGCATATAAAATGGCGGCACATCTTCATAATACATGGCAACTACTAATTCGCCGCGTTGTTTTATACGCGCTATATCAGGTGGATCATCGGCTTGCACTGCTGTACTGATAAGTATCAGTAATAGAAAAAAATTAAAACTTAAATGACGCATAGACCATACCTTGTACCCACGTTTTATTACCTTCTAAATATTGTTTGCCGCCTTCACTGGGGACGAATGTTTCAAACCCTGCGGATAAATCGATACTGTCCGTTACTGACCAATCAGCGAGTAAATCTATTTCATTACCATAATGCGCTGAGGTTAAATTAAATGTGTCAGGATTAACGAATTCATAGTTTAAATAAATTAAAATTAACGAATTCATAGTTTAAATAAATTAAATTAAAAGTAACCCGCTCAGTCGGTGTTAAAATTAATCGACCTACTTGAGTAATTAAATTAGAGTTATCTAAGATAAATTCACCGTTAATTTCACCTTGAAACCAAGTACCCCATGTTTTAAATCCATAAGCCATACTATCAAAGCCATTACCTAATCGAGTATATCGATAACTTAGCGTAGGTTGCCACGAAACATCAGCGAATTTATAGCCAATTTCAGCATAGCCGCCTTGAGCAATATGCCGTTGAGAAACTGCACTATCGAGGGTAGGTTGTAGGGTTATTTTATTTTGTTGATTAACATATTCACCGCTGATGGATAAATTAGGTAAAGTATCTGGTAAGGGTAAAAAATTAACACGCATATTATAAACATCGTTGTTTAAGCTGGCATAACCAAGATCGATTGTTGAGCCAATTTCGTGTATGCCGCGCCGATGACCTTTGTTATTTTCATTAATATAACTTAAGCCGATAGTGACAATATCGTTATAGTTATATTCTAAGTTAACGCCATCATAATTTTTTTTAGTCGCAGGATTACGCGGACGGGTTTCTAAATGAAAACCTTCTAATTTAAGATCATGGGTATTTATTTTAGCAATTAGCGTATTAGTAAAGGCGGTTCTTGAACCTATCCAATAAGAACCTTTATAGCCACCATCATCCGAGCCATTGGCTAATAATAACCCTGTACCTAATTTATAATCTTGCGCCCCTGCGGATAAATCAATCGCATTTTCTCCCCATGATTCTAATAATTTACCAGACCGCCAGCCGATATATTTTTCTTCGGTTAAACCAGCATCTTTATAATAGGGATAATAACCAATTTGCGTAAAATCGGTTTTTTCTAAGGGCATTAATACGTTATTTTGGGTAATACCTGAAGGGTCATTGCCTAACATGGCACTATAAATAAAACTATACCCTGCATATAACTGATTATCATGCGGTAAATTAATAATGGCTTTGATATTAGGTTCTACGGTTAATTCACCGTAAACGTCACTGAGGTTTTGTTTCATTGCTCCGCCTGAGCGATTATTACCTTCCAATAAGGTTGCAGTTTGTATCTGTACGCCTGCCGATAATTCGCCCTGTTCACTTTTATAAAGCGTTTGTTGTGCGTAAATGAGTGGGGTGTAGCTCAATGTGATAATAGCTAGGAAGCGGCAGCGCATCGGTTTTAGCCTTGGTCATCAGGCGTGGTGAGCGCGGTATAACCAAGTTGACTAATTGTCCATTCGCTACAAATATAATCGGTGGGTAATGAGTGAGTTAAGGCTAATTCCTGCATTTCTTCGGCGGTCATTTTAACCACTTGATTGTTATCAATTTTATAAGGAAATGGCATGTAGCCAACAAAACCACGACTGAGCTGGGCTATTTGTGCCAGACTGCCAGCGTGTTGTTGTTCCCATGCTAATGCGGTTTTGTGTACCGATAACATTTTGTCGATGAGTTCATGATTGGGAATCGGGCATTTGCGATGATCGGCAACTAGAAATTTTGTTGCCGTTTGATTGGCAGGAAACAAGGGATACCATGAGCAATCTATGGGTTTTAGTTCGCCTTTTTGACAGGGTTTGTGGCAAGTGGCTTGGGTATGGCTCGCATCAAACGATAAATGCGCCGTTGTTAAACCCTGCTGCATGGCTTGTTGGTATTCGTCAGGGAGTAACATAATCCAGTTACCCGCAGTAAATTTACAACAAGCATAGCCGCAAAGACTTTGTCTTTTAGTGCAAGAGGGCATAACGCCGTCTTCTTTTAAAACCGTTTCTCCGGTGTTTATCATAAAGTACTCTTGTTGTGCTTTTTGTAGGTTATTGTTATGTGGGTGAAATCTGTACGCAAGCCAGAAAGCGATTAATTAATCATGGTCATGCTACCTTTCAAGGTCAGTATGCCATCAGCACTAACAGTTGTTGCGAGTCCTTTTGCATCTAAGGTCGTTGTGGCTTTTATATCTATTTTAACGCCGTTAATAGTGATACCCGACTGCTCGATTTTAATGCTGTTGCTACCGACTTTTAATTCAATAGAGGTCATGGCTTCAATGGTACTTTTACCAGCATTGACATTGATAACATGATTACCCAGCTTAACCGTTTTAGTGTCATTGCCTTCATTTAAAGTGATAGTTCGATTATTGTGTATTTCTATGGTTTGATCACCCGCATCTTTTTTGTCTAAACCAATTTTGCGGGTTTCATTATTTTCAATCACGCAGTTGAAATCTTTTTCGGCATGTACATAAACTTCTTCGGAGTCTTTTTTATCTTCAAAACGAATTTCATTAAAATTATCGGCTACGCCTTCTTTTGAACTGCGGGTTTTAATACCACTCTGGGTTTGATTAGCGGGTAAATCATAAGGCGGCATTTGTTCTGAGTTATACACTCGACCTGTGATTAAGGGTTGATCGGGATCGCCTTCTAGACACCCAGCCCCATTTTTTTCCTGCGGTTGGAAAAGATACCCGAATCCAACAAGAGCTTTTTTCATTTTTTTCGGGGTCTCTATCCCAGTGGAATTTGACTTTAACGCGCCCGTATTTGTCCGTCCATATTTCTTCACCTGCTTTGCCGACGACTATCGCGGTTTGTGTACCCGATATAACAGGTTTAGGCGTGATGCGTGCAGAGCGAAATTGTTGCTCAGCATTCATCGCCACAAAATGACAGTTAAATATTTCACCATCACCGCCATTTCCAGCTGCATAACCGCCTGCACCGCCTATTTCATAATCAGCAGAGACGATAATGTGCTTAGCATTTTCTTCGGCAAAATAAAAACCGCTCAAGGTAAATTCCAAGCCAGATTGTAACGCCAGTGCATTACCGTGACCGTGAGCCACGCTGGAGGAACTATGCAATTCTTCTATACGTTTGTCGGTGAATTGAGTGCCAACATTCGCTTTGCTATATTTACCGGGGAAGTCATAAACTTCCATATTGTTGTGTAAATAGCCGCCTAACTGTTGTGATTTAGCGGTTAAATCAGCACTAGGTGATTCAAAATCAAAATCGTTCAGTTCATATTTTCCTGCACAGACTTGATGACCACTAAGCCATTCGTCAATGTGATCGCGTTCTCTGCTTGCCGCATTACCAGCAGGAAAATAGGGGATGGTGCTGTAGTCGGTAATTTGTTGATAGTTACTGCCTGAGTCGGCAATCACTAAGGTATGTTTGTCTTGTGCGTGTTTGAAGTAGTAAAAAATGCCTTCATGTTCCATCAAACGACTGACGAAATTAAAATCACTTTCTCGATACTGTACGCAGTAGGTTAAGGTTTCATAACTGCCCTCAAGATGGTATTCAACCTCGGCAAAGCTATAGTCAGCAAAGACC
>NQJH01000314.1:3877-4628 GCA_002256685.1 Methylococcaceae bacterium NSP1-2
CCTTCGAGATGATATTCAACCTCGGCAAAGCTATAGTCAGCAAAGACTGCTTTGATAATGTCAGTTACGGTTTTATCTTGAAAAATGCGGCAATTCGCATTAAGCGTTAGAAACCATAACCAAGGACGTAAAGTCGCACGATAACAATAAAATCGATTAATCATGCCTGTGTGTTTGAACTGTACCACCGCACCATTAATATAACGAGTCGCCCCTTCTGATGGCGCGATTTTAACGGTTATATCATCACCAACCACGACGCTACTATCGACAGAACCGAGGGCTTCGGGTCGTAATAATTCCAGTTCAAATTCAAATAACCGCCCCATTTCATCATGACCCGTTAAACGGCTAAATAGCAGTTCATCTGCACCTAAAGGCGTAGTGACGGAGGTAGTAAAAGTTTTTGTACTCATGATGAAGGCTTCCGTATAACGTTGGTGGACAGGGGATGGAGTCAAAAAACAGGTTTACATTATTGGCTCAATCTACCATCACCACCACAGGCAATATCAATGCCTTGTTTGAGAAAAAATTGGTAGTTACTGGCGATATTTTCGGGTTTGTCACTCACTGCCGCCGTGATAATAGCCCCTGTCACCGCTTTAGCTGTTAAGCCTTCAGTCGCTGGAATAGTAACTTCTGGCGTGAGTGATATGTTGCTACCACTCCAGAATGCCGCAACGGCTGCCCAACTCGCGGCACTTTTAAAGTGTGCGGTTTCAAC
This sequence comes from Methylococcaceae bacterium NSP1-2, assembly GCA_002256685.1. Lineage (GTDB taxonomy): Bacteria > Pseudomonadota > Gammaproteobacteria > Methylococcales > Methylomonadaceae > UBA4132. The sequence continues at coordinate 4,605 of NQJH01000314.1, forward strand.
AAGGGGTATCAGCAATTTGCGATT
>NQJH01000315.1 GCA_002256685.1 Methylococcaceae bacterium NSP1-2
TGGTCGGGCAAAATCACAATCGCATCAATCACAAACGGACGACGAGCCATTTCTTCCTTAAACGCACTACGCAAACGACTCACTGCATCATCAGTATTAAAAAACCCAACGCGCCGAAACGTAACAACGGTGAAAAAATAACTTGCTCCCTGCGTGTAATCACGGCGATATTGCATAATATTTACTCTCGATATGTAAATGCTCTTTTTGGCAATCCAACATTCTCTGGTATTTGTTGGGTTGCAAAAAAGCCGCAACCCAACCTACCGAGCTTTGTGTCCTGAAAAGTGTTGACATAACTGTGGCATCGAATCAAGAAATTGGGAACACGCTTAACTAGGTTTGCACACCCTTTAGAAATATAAAAAACCGTCATGAAAAAACTTCTATTATCACTATTAGCCATTCTCCTTATCATTGAAGAATGGTTATGGGACGCGCTGTCTGCTCTGGGACATTGGTTAGCCTATTATTTAGGCTTAGCCAGATTTGAATTATGGTTAGCACAAACATCGCCTTATCAAGCATTAGTCGCTATTAGTATTCCTATTTTGTTAGTGACACCGATTAATATTGCTGCCTTTTGGTTATTAGCCAATGGCTTAATTTTACAAGGCATCGGATTGGAAATAATCGCTAAGTTATTAGGCACCTTATTTGTAGCGCGGTTTTTTACCCTGACTAAATCACAGTTATTAACGTTTCGCCTCATTGCTGTGGTTTATAACACCATTACTTATTGGTTACATTGGGCGCATGAAAAAATTATTGAAACAGCCGTGTATCAATGGGCGAAAGCCATCAAAATTCGCGCCAAAGCAACGATTGCGGCATGGTTTAAAAAATAAATGCCTAGGGTTTAAAGTTCCAATAATGACTGTCAGTTTGTCGGTGTGCTTGTACTTGCCATTCACCATTATTCATATCAACAGTAATTGAGCCACTGTCGGCACTGTTTAACCAGTGGGCGTGAATGTCGTGATAACGCGCTAATACTTCACTATGCGGATGACCAAATTGACTGCGATACCCAGCGGGAATCAGTATGGTCTCTGGTTGTACGGCTTGCAAAAATGTCAGGGTTGAGGAGGTTTTACTGCCATGATGGGGCGCGATTAATAGCTGAGATTTTAAGTGATCGCCGTAAGTTTGCACTAGCCATGATTCCGCGCTGGCTTCTATGTCACCTGTCAATAATACCGTGCCGTGTAAGGATTGAACTTGTAATACGCAAGAATTATCGTTGTCTGAATGCAGTTGCTCGGCGGGTGACAGAATAGTGAATTTAACCTCATCCCAAACCCATGATTGCCCTGCGACACATTGCACAGGCTGATAAGCACTGAGTTTTTCCACCGCGCTGGTCAATACGTTTTCAACAACGATACCTTGTAGTAACGACTCCGCACCACCGATATGATCGTTATCGCCATGACTAACAATCAGTTGGTCAATTTTGTCTATATTTTGTTGGCGTAAAAACGGCAACAACACACTTTTTCCTGAATCGCTGTCGGCAGAAAATTTCGCCCCCGTATCATAAACCAGACTATGTTGAGCGGTTTGTATTACCACCGCTAAACCTTGTCCGACATCTAATAAAGTCAGTTTTATTTCGCCAGTTGCGGGGCGTTTAGTGTCAGTAAAAATAAGCGGTAGCAATAACACTAATCCTAACCAACGGGCGGGTAATCCTCTAGGTGCGAGTAGAATTAAGATGCTAAACACCGCAAATACTAACGCCCATAATGACGGTTGCGCATGACTAATCGTCGATAAAGGCAGTTTTGCTAAATGGTCTAATAACCACCATAAACCCCGCAAAATCCAGTCCACTAGAAAAAATAACCAAACCGCCACTGAGGGAGCAATGAACATGATCGTGATGGCTAACAACGCTAAAGGCACGACTAAAAAACTAATAATCGGCGTGGCAAATAGATTAGCGATAGGGGAAATAACGGAGAGTTGTTGAAAAAATAATAGCGTCAATGGTGCTAAGCCTAGCGACATCACGCCATTAAGTTTTAGCGTTTCCCAAATAAGATTGAGCTTGCCTAAACGCCCTGACACCGTGTAAATAATTAGACTGACGGCGATAAAAGACAACCAAAAACCACTCGATAAAACTGCCAGTGGATCAAAAACTAACACTGCCAATAACGCAGTAGCTAGAATGTGAAATGGTCGGGTATTGTGTTGAGTAATAATCGCCAACATCACCACTGCCAACATAATAACTGAGCGTTGCGTAGGCACAGAAAAACCTGCCAATGCCGAATAAAACACCCCCACTATTAACGCAACCAGCGCGGCAACTTGTTGCGGTGACCATTTTAATATGCCCGTCCATGCCCATAATTTCAGCGTTAAAAAATAAAACAATCCTGCAATCAAGCCAATATGTGAGCCAGAAATAACCACAAGATGGGTTGTACCCGTTTTACGAAATACCTCCCATTGATCTTGAGTAATCACACTACCATCACCAATAGTCAGGGCTTTGATTAAACCTAAACTGGGGCTAGTCCCT
>NQJH01000092.1 GCA_002256685.1 Methylococcaceae bacterium NSP1-2
GATGATAAACAATCGAAATTAGTGTATCAATTATTCAAAAATGAGGAAGAAAATTGTACCTTTATTGGTTGTTTTAGAAATAATATGGGTATTGCAATCTGCTTATAAAATATCTGATTCAGAAATACTTGCTACGCTAGCCTATTTAGTATTGAAACGAGTGGAGAGTAAAACTCTTGTTCGAGTTTATAGATGTAACATCTCCAAAAAATTTTAGGCAAAAAAAAGAGCTTAATCGAAATATCGAATAAGCTCTTAAATTCTTTATATGGTGCCTCGGGCCGGAGTCGAACCGGCACGTCCTTACGAACGAGGGATTTTAAGTCCCTTGCGTCTACCAATTTCGCCACCGAGGCATCAACTAGTGAACTTACTATTATATAGCTAAAAATTAAAAAATCTAGTTTTTTTTGTAAATAATGTTACAGATTAATGCCAATAGTTAGAATTTTCGATGGAGTACAAACTTAGGTTTGTACTCCATCGCCATTAACGTCTCTGAAATGACAATAACTTTTCAATTCGCTGAATTATTTTTTTAAACGCTTAGCCGCAAAATCATAAATCGAGCGACGTTTAATAAACAGGGTATAACCTAATAAACCTAATACTAAGCCGTTAAATAATTTACCAAATACCGATTCTTGTTCTGCTGCTGCCGCTGCTGTCGCTTCTGCTTCGGACGCTTTGACCGCAGGGGTTTGTACGGCGACTTTAGACGGTGTAACGGGAGCTTTTAAGTCGGGTAATCCTAGGCTACGAAACGCATCATAATCTTGCCAAATGGGGTATTTTCCTTTCCAAAGTTCTTTGGTGAAATAAGGCGCGAGACTCATGCCATGTGCCATTGGAATGCCTCTTTCATCGACAAAACCTTTATAAACAACCAAGCTTATATCGCCACCTTCACCGTGTCCGTCAGTGGTAAAAGATTTTTCAACGTGGTCATGGAACATCCAAATACCTTGCCCAAAGCTGTTTAAACCATCATCTTTACCACTTAATGACAAATCAATACGTTGTGCGGGAACCATGCCATGTACGTCACGTTGGATATAAGAACCCGGTCCGTTATCAACACCGTCGTAATGGGTAATCGTGGGTTTATGCCCATGAATATGCAGGGCGAATGCTTCGGTATGACCATTTAATACGCGCAATTTAACGTTTTGATTTTCTTCCATGTGTATCAAGGATTCCCTTAAGGTGTAAGGGAAAGAGCGACCATTGAGCATGAAATAATCATCGGTAGCATCGGTAGTGTCATATTCGGTGTTCATGTGTTTAGCAATCAAACGCGGATCATTGGCAGAACGTGCCACTATTTCATGCAGTTCTTTATCGGCTGATTGATAATGTAAATCGTATTCTCTGGCATATTTTTCCAGCACTGCCACTGACGGATGACGCACTTGACCTGCGCCAACGTTTAAGGTTTGTGGCCAGTTATTCGGACGGTTTTCTTCAACGACAAAAATACCTTGTAAGCCCATAGGAATATGGGTGTGTGGCTGAACGTGACAGTGATAATACATCGTGCCGGGTTGGCGCGGTTTAATCACATAGGTTTTACTTTCACCCGGCATGGTGTCCATATTACTGGTTTGCGCTACGCCTTCATTGCCACTACCGCTCATATCCATAAACGGATGATCGATACCGTGTAAGTGTATGGAATGTGGCAAATAATGGGTGTTTTCCAATACTATCCAGACGACATCATCTTGTTCAACACGAATAACAGGGGAGGGGACGCGCAATAAGGCGTTAGCTTCTGGCTCGTAAAGACTGAGCGTAGACATATCACGGGTTTTTGGGGCAAAAACCCAGAAGGTTGGTTGTATACCCGGTGCAATATCAAACGTAGTGATGGGTGTTTTAACGTCAGGCGAATGCCCGTTCAGTTCAACAACTTCTAGTTTAATAATAATTTTATCGGGATCGCCGTCATTATCGACATCGTCTGACATCGTAACCGCATCGGCGGCAAGTTGGGTATTCATCAATGTTTCCATTGAAACACCGTTAGTGCCTTTAACAAAAGCCGCAATATCAGAGGGATTGTCGGGATTACACAGGCGTGATTCTTGTATTTTTACGCCATCAACTTCCTGTTCTTTACGCCATTCAGGATCAGTAAAATTAGAGCAAACTTCCTCTACTGTTCCCAATTCAACTTTAGCCGAAGGTGGTAAATCAGTAGCCGCCAGACTCCAAGAGTGCGTAAGGAGTAAGGAGATACTTCCAGTAAGAATGATAAGTTTTTTACGCATTAAGATGACCTCAGAAAACACACACAGAAAAGACAAAACGCAGCTAAAAAGCGCGACGGCTATTATTGAGTATATTTTAACTGAATATACTTTTGAAGTCTTTTTTAGCTAGTCGATAAGTATATACTGATAAACAAAACTTGCATATTGCTTTGTAACGGTGAACTGGGAAAGTCGCTATTTGTGGGTTAAAAACCAGTGGTGCTAACGAATTTTTAGCGGGCTAACATCGAATTATCTAATGTCTTTGATTAAATTTTTCAGAGTGGTAAAGCTGTCATAAAATTGTAATTTGGTAGACTTTAATTATTCAGTCATTGGAGCTTTGGTCGAAGTGCTGGTATTTGATTGGGTTGGTCAATGTCGCCCTTTATTTTAGGAAAAAATGCTTGCACCGTAAAAAAAGCCCGACTTAATATCGGGCTTTTTGGTTTTCAAACGCGCTTATTCTCTGCCGCCAAATATGCCAAGTATCTGTAATAAACTTAAGAATAAGTTATAAATAGAGACATATAAAGAAATGGTTGCACGAATATAGTTAGTTTCACCACCGTGAATAATTTCACTGGTTTGATATAAAATCATACCTGACATCAACAAAATAAACATTGCTGAAACGGCTAATGATAAAGCAGGAATAGAAAATACTATCGCGCCAATCATCGCTAAAAAGGCAACCAGTATACCTGTCATTAAAAAGCCGCCCATAAAGCTGAAATCTTTACGAGTGGTTAACGCATAGCCTGATAAACCTAAGAAAATCGCACCTGTGCCGCTTAATGCCATGATGATTAATTCATGACCATTGCTGAAGTTGTGAATGTACATGTTTAAAATCGGACCTAGGGTTAAACCCATAAAGCCTGTTAATGCAAACACGAACAGCAAGCCTAAAGCGCGATCACTGTATTTTGTGGTTAAAAACAATAGACCATAAAAACCCACTATCGTGATGAGAAAGCCAAACGGTGGCAAATTCAGGTACATGCCAAGACCTGCGGTCATTGCACTGAAAAATAGCGTCATGGACAATAACAAATAAGTATTTTTTAATACTTTATTGGTTGCCAGCGTACTAGATGCTGACTGAGTAACAGCGGTATTTAAACTCATGGTTTTTGATTCCTTAAAAAGATAATTAATTGTAGGTTGGGTTAGCGATAGCCTAACCCAACCTACTTGATGATTCTAATGTGTCCAGAACCTATTTACTAGTATTACGCATCATCTACGAAACGCAGGAAAAATTTTCGGGCTTTTCGTATTTTTTGTGGACATTAGGCTTTAACACTCGCTACTGCCCGATTTTTATTGCGTATCCATTCACTCCAAGACCCCGCGTACAATTTAGACCCAGACAAGCCCGCGTGTTCCATTGCTAATACATTATGACACGCGGTCACGCCTGATCCGCAATAATGCACGACTTGTTCGGGTGCTGTGTTGCCGATAAGCTTTTGAAATTGGGCGCGTAATAATTCTGGAGCTAAAAATAAACCCTGTGTATTCAGATTACGTTGAAAGGCGCGATTCAACGCGTAAGGAATATGTCCAGCTACAGGGTCGATGGGTTCTTGTTCGCCGCGATAGCGTTCAGGGGTTCTAGCATCAATGAGAGTAATCGCTTTACGCGCCAGTTGGTTTTCAACTTGGCTAGCCGTTAGCCACAGATTGTCATTAACATAAGCTCTGAAACTGGCGGGTTTAATAGAGGGCAGGGTGGTGGTAATAGCAAAGCCTGATTGTTGCCAGTGTTTAATACCACCATCCAATACCGCCACATTATCATGCCCTAATGCCCGCAATAACCACCATAAACGTCCCGCAAATGCACCACCCGCATCATCATAAACCACCACTTGGCTGTGATTGCTCACACCCCACGCGCCTAATTTTTTTGCTAATGCAGTAAAGTCTGGTAGCGGATGACGACCTGTCGTGTCAGTGATGCGTGATGATAAATCGTTATCCAAATGTGCATAACGGGCATTCGGGAGGTGTCCATGACGATAAGCATCGCTGCCCGCCTCGCTGTTAGCCAGAGAAAAACGACAATCAATAATCACCCAGTCAGGTTGGCTAAAATGGTGTAATTCAGACGCAGAAATCAGTGTGCGGTGGTTCATGGTGTTAGACCTCTAAGATTATTTTGCCGATGTGCTGACTGCTTTCCATAAGTTTATGGGCAAGTTCTGCTTCATCCAGCGTGAAGGTGGAATCAATAATGGGTTTAATCTTACCCGATGCTAATAACGGCCAAACGTTTTTGTGTAGCTTATTGGCTATATCGGCTTTAAAAGCATCGTCTCTGGCGCGTAAGGTTGAGCCTGTTATAGTCAGGCGTTTTACCAAAATGGGCAATAAATTAATCTCTGATTTTATGCCATTTTGCAGGGCAATTTGTACCAGCCGCCCATCGTAAGCCAAACATTTTATATTACGCGGAAAATAATCGCCGCCGATGATGTCCAGAATAACATTCACGCCTTTGTTGCGCGTTGCGTGGTAAACAGCGGTGACAAAATCTTGTTCTTTATAATTAATAGCAGTATCGGCACCGAGTTTTACACAGGCGTTACATTTCTCCTCAGACCCAGCGGTAACGATGACTTTGGCATGAAACGCTTTAGCCAATTGAATGGCAGTTACGCCTATGCCACTAGCACCACCGTGGACTAATAGTGTTTCTTTGGCGCGTAACTGGGCGCGGTCGAATACATTGCTCCATACGGTGAAAAATGTTTCGGGTAACGCGGCGGCTTCGACAAACGATAAGCCTTTAGGTATCGGTAAACACAATAACGCTGAGGCTAAGCAATAGCCCGCATAACCGCCGCCTGTCACTAAAGCGCATACTGTGTCACCAATTTTTAAATGACTCACCGCCGCACCCACTACTACAATCGTACCCGAAACTTCTAAGCCAAGAATATCTGACGCACCTGTAGGTGGCGGATATAAACCTTTGCGCTGAGAAATATCAGGGCGATTAACGCCTGCTGCCACCACTTTAATTAGTACTTGATGACTAGCAGGCTTAGGCGTAAGGCGGGCAGTGAGTTGTAACCTATCGGCTTCAATTTCAATAGCCTGCATGAATTCTGGAATCATCATAAGTGGCGTTCTGGAAAAACAAGAATAGAGTATTATATGCTGGTATTGGCATACAGTTTAAATCACGCAGGCGTAAAACAGCTTTAGCTGTTTTTCCAATAGCTAAAGCTATTGGACTCCTGTGCTATTTTTCAGAAATTTTTAATAGGATAAAAAATGATTCGTGCAGGTATTGTGGGCGGAACGGGTTATACAGGCGTAGAACTATTGCGGATTTTAGCACTGCATTCAGAGGTTGAAATCGCTGTCGTCACTTCACGCGGTGATGCGGGTGTTAGAGTGGATACGGTGTATCCGAGTTTGCGCGGTCATGTGAATGTATTGTTTACCGCGCCAGAGCTGGAAACCTTAGCAACGTGTGATGTGGTATTTTTTGCCACACCTAACGGCACAGCGATGTTAATGGCAGAACAGCTACTGGCGCGTGGCGTAAAAGTGATTGATTTATCGGCAGATTTTCGTTTAAAAGACGCGGCTGAATGGAGTCACTGGTATGGCATGGAACACGCTTGCCCCGATTTAATTGCCGAAGCCGTGTATGGTTTGCCTGAAATTCACCGTGATGCGATTAAGCAAGCGCGGCTGGTTGCTTGTGCAGGTTGTTATCCTACTGCGGTACAACTGGGTTTTTTGCCGCTGATTGAAAATGGCTTGGTTGATGTTAATCATTTAATTGCCGATGTGAAATCAGGTGTTAGTGGCGCGGGACGTAAAGCAGAACTCACGGGTTTAATGAGTGAAGTGGGCGAAAGTTTCAAAGCCTATGGAGTCAGTGGGCATCGGCATTTGCCTGAAATTAGCCAAGGCTTGCGTTTAGCGGCTGGAAAGCCTGTCAATCTGACTTTTGTACCGCATTTAACGCCGATGAGTCGCGGCATTCATGCGACCTTGTACAGCCAGTTGACTGCCAGTGTTGCCGATATTCAAGCCCTTTATGAGCAACGCTATCAACAAGAAACCTTTGTTGATGTGTTGCCACAAGGTGCGCACCCCAGTACCCGCGATGTTCGCGGCAGTAATAATTGTCAAATTGCGATACACCAACCGCAAGGCGGCAACACGATTGTGGTGTTATCGGTGATTGATAATTTAGTAAAAGGCGCGTCAGGTCAAGCCGTACAAGTGATGAATTTGATGTTTGGTTTAGCGGAAGAGTCGGGTTTAAAAATAGTAGCCTTGTATCCCTAATTCCTGACTGTTAAACTAGGTAGTATTATTTTATTTCAAATGAATAGAGAGTGTGTTTATGTCTAATCCCATCGTTTTTACCGACAGTGCAGCGCATAAAGTCAGTGAATTAATCGCTGAAGAAGGTAACGATAACCTGAAATTGCGTGTCTATGTTTCAGGCGGCGGTTGTTCTGGTTTTCAG
>NQJH01000316.1 GCA_002256685.1 Methylococcaceae bacterium NSP1-2
TTGTTATTGACGTGCTTATTAACCGATAGCCCTGCTATGTCAGAATCTGACCACAAAATTAACAATGCCAATCAACTGGCAGTCGCAAATGAAGGCAGAAAACTCGGTTTGGAATTAAATAGAAACGGTCAAAAAATTGCGTTGCAAGACTGGGCGCATGAAATTCTGCAAGCCATGCAGCCAGTCTGTGCCATTCTCGATAAGTGTGCAACGGATAAGCCCTACAGTGCCGCGTTGAGTGAACAACGCTTAGTGGTTAAAAATCCAGATTTAACCGCTTCTGCCCGCCTATTAGCGAGTATGCGTGAACGTCACCAACCGTTTTCTCGTTTCGCATTAAATGCGTCTGAACAACACGCGCAGTATTTTCGAAGTCATCAACTAGACGCAGCAACCACCGCGCAATTTACTGCGATGGCGGCAGAATCTCATGCCAAACAACATGAAATAGAAAGCCAACCTCAACTCCCGTTCGCTGAATTTTTACAGCGGTATTTTGACCAAACCTGTTCCCAAGACCATGATTGACATTCCAGCCTTACAAACCGACATGCGTGGTAAAAATCCGCGCACTATCCTCAGAAAAGCCCTAGAGCTATTTGATAATATCGCTATCTCGTTTAGCGGTGCAGAAGACGTGGTGCTGATTGATATGGCGTTGGCTATTCGTAAAGACATACAAGTTTTTTCATTGGATACTGGACGTTTGCACCCTGAAACCTACCGCTATATCGAAAAAGTTCGTAAACATTACGGCATCGACATCGAGCTATTAACGCCCGACCGTGATGTATTGGATAACTTCGTCAAGCAAAAAGGCTTGTTCAGTTTTTATGAAGACGGGCATAGCGAATGTTGCGGCATTCGTAAAGTTGAACCGTTAAAACGCAAACTGGCACAGGTTGATGCGTGGATTACAGGGCAACGCAAAGATCAAAGCGTAGACACACGGTCAGACATTCCCGAAGTCCAACTGGATACTGCTTTTTCGACCGCTGAGCATTCGTTGATTAAATTTAATCCGTTGCTTAATTGGAAATCCTCACAAGTCTGGGATCACATCGAAGCCTATCAAGTCCCCTATAACGAACTTCACCAACACGGCTATATCAGCATCGGCTGTGAACCCTGCACTCGCCCCGTACTCCCCAACCAACACGAACGCGCAGGACGTTGGTGGTGGGAAGACAGCACCAAAAAGGAATGCGGATTACATGCAGGGAATTTAAAAACTAGCTCGTGATGATGACAAAACGGGAGATTACACATAATGAACAGCAAAGAATTTGATTTAACCCGTTTTATCGAAGCACAAGCAGATAGCTACGCGACGGCTCTTTCAGAATTAAAAAGTGGTCAAAAACATAGCCACTGGATGTGGTACATATTTCCACAACTTGATGGCTTAGGACATAGCGAAATAGCAAAATACTACGCCATCAAAAGTTTAGCAGAAGCCCAACAATACCTGAGTCATCCCGTGCTGGGCAAAAGACTATTAGAATGCACAGCAGCCGTTCTGGCTGTTGAAGGACGAACAATTTTAGATATTATGGGGTTTCCTGATAATCTGAAACTGAATTCATCCATGACTCTATTTGCACATATCGCTAATTCTAATCCTGTATTTATTGCGGTTATTGACAAATATTTTGCTGGCAAACAAGATGTTAAGACGCTGCAATTGTTAGCTAGTAGAATAGACTGAGGTACGAAGCAGCCTATCACTCGCGAGCGGTAGGCTTTCTCATCCCATCTTGTCTTACCAAAAATCAAAAAAGCAACAAAATCAAATATTGTAAATGACTCAACTCAACCCCCAACAACAAACCGCTGTTAAAGCCATCGATCATCCTTTGTTAGTATTAGCAGGGGCGGGGAGTGGCAAGACGCGGGTGATTACGGAAAAAATTGCTTATTTGGTTAAACAAGGCTTGCCTGCGCGGCATATCGCGGCGGTGACCTTTACCAATAAGGCGGCGCGGGAAATGCAAAGCCGCGTGTTTAAATTATTGCGCCCTGAACAAAGTCGCGGATTGCGAGTGTCTACGTTTCATTCGTTGGGGCTGGATATATTAAGACTAGAGCATAAAAGTTTAGGCTATAAAACAGGGATTACTTTATTTGATGAGCAGGATAAACACGCTTTATTAAAGAATATTATTAGCCATTCGGTTAATATTTATGATGCTGACTTAATCGATCAGTATGCGGGACAAATTGGGCAGTGGAAAAATGCCTTTGTTACCCCTGAGCAAGCCGCACATACCGCATCGGCTAACGTGGCGAGTTTATATGCAGATTATAATCGTTGTTTAAAATCTTATAACGCAGTGGATTTTGACGATTTGATTTTATTGCCTGTTTTATTATTTCAGCAACATCCTGAGGTATTAACAAAATGGCAGAATAAAATCCGTTATTTATTAGTCGATGAATATCAAGATACTAATATCAGCCAATATCAGTTAATTAAATTATTGGCAGGTAATTTAGGGCGTTTTACGGTGGTGGGTGATGATGAC
>NQJH01000093.1 GCA_002256685.1 Methylococcaceae bacterium NSP1-2
CAGCATTTGCGCCACGCCTTCGTTAGCGTAGATTTTGGCGGGTAGCGTGGTGGTATTGGAAAATTCTAGGGTTACATGACCTTCCCATTCAGGTTCTAAAGGCGTTACATTCACTATTATGCCGCAGCGTGCATACGTCGATTTTCCTAAGCAAATCGTTAGTACATCACGCGGGATACGGAAAAATTCTACAGTACGCGCGAGCGCGAATGAGTTGGGAGGGATGATACAAACATCGGATTTAACATCGACAAAACTATTGGGATCGAAGTTTTTTGGATCGACGATGGCGGAGTTGATGTTGGTGAATATTTTAAATTCGTCTGAACAACGCACGTCATAGCCGTAACTGGATGTGCCGTAAGAAATCACTTTGCCTTGTGCTGATTCGCGCACTTGACCGCTTTCAAACGGTTCTATCATGCCGTGTTGCTGCGCCATACGGCGTATCCATTTATCCGATTTAATGCTCATGAGTTTTTTAAGTCTGTGGTGTAAAAAGTAGGAATTTTAACATAAAAGCGGGTGGGTATTCTGTGAAGTCACTGCTATCAAACCTCCGAGGTTTTTAAAACCTCGGAGGTTTATACTTAGTTGGCTTGCACGACGATATTAGGAAATTTGCTGCTGAAATCTTTGGCTTTTAATGCCAATTTTGCCGCTGTTTTGCGGGCGATTTGTCGATAAATTTGTGCTGCGCGGCTGTCTGGGTCGGCAATTACGGTGGGTTTTCCTGAATCGGCGTTTAAGCGGATGGCTATGTCTAGCGGTAACGCGCCTAAAAAATCCACTTTATTGACTTCTGCCATGACTACGCCACCGCCTGTACCGAAGATGGCTTCTTCGTGACCGCATTCGGAACAAATATGGATGCTCATGTTTTCGACGATGCCTAATACAGGGACATTGACTTTAGCAAACATCCCTAAGCCGCGTTGTGCATCAATCAGAGCAATATCTTGTGGCGTGGTGACGATGATTGCGCCACTGACGGGGATTTGTTGAGCTAACGTGAGTTGGATGTCACCTGTTCCGGGTGGTAAGTCGATGATTAAATAATCGAGATCTTTCCAATTAGTATCTCTGAGCAGTTGTTGTAAGGTATTCGTAACGATTGGACCACGCCAAATCATGGCTTGATCTTCTGCGACTAAATACCCTATTGACATGGTTTGGATGCCGTAAGCCACTTTGGGCATCATGGTTTTTTTGTCTTCACTGTCAGGCAAACCCGATAAACCTAACATGGTGGGAATGCTGGGACCATAAATATCGGCATCTAAAATACCTACATTCGCGCCTTCTGCGGCGAGTGCTAAGGCTAGATTAACCGCTGTAGTTGATTTACCAACACCGCCTTTACCCGATGCGACAGCAATCATATTTTTGATGTGCGGATTGGGTTTTAACGCTTGTTGTACCGCATGAGAGACAATTTTAACGGTGACTTCAACACTGGCGTTTTCCACGCCCGCCAGCGTTTTTAGATGCTGTTCAAGCTCGGTTTTTAAGGTGTCGATGTAGCTTTTAGCAGGATAGCCCAACTCTATTTTGACACTCACATTTGCGCCATCAACTACGATAGCTTTAACCGATTTTGCCGATACCAAATCAGTACCGTGATTGGGGTCGATAAACTGTCGCAGATGATTTTCTACATCTGTTTTTTCAATACTTGTCATGCTTGTTCCTTATGAGGTAATGTTTTACTTAGGTTATAAGGCGATTAGCAAGAGATGCTGTTTCGCTCAATAAACAGACGACTATTCTACCGCGAGTGTCTATCCCTTTCTTGCACAAAACATAATTGATAGATAATCCATTTGATTTTTATGATCAGCAAAATCCTTGTAGACACCCGCATAGCTTTTATCGAGATCATCGAGTTTTTTCAGCGGTACAATTGAAATATCTGTCCACCCTGCGCGTTCAAACGCTTCTTTATATTGGTATGGACGCAGTCTATTTGGAATGCCTCGAAACCAAAACAAGTTGTACACCCAGCGTGGATACCTGTGTATATAGTTTGGATCCCAGTCACGTATGCCGCGAGAATGGCTTTGTAGGTCTATTTCGGCAAGCAATATTGCGCCTGATTTACACACTACATTTAATTGCGAAACTGTCGTTTCTATATCATCAAAACATTCGAAAGCCGCCTGACTGAAGACTAAATCAACGCTGGCTTCACCAAAAGCAGAAACAAGATTAAAATCGTGACTCACTTTATAATTCAGTTTTGAACTATTGCCTTGTTTAGCGGCTATGAATTGTGCTTTTAAAAAACCAATATCCGCTTGGTTGTTTATAGCCGCCAATTTTTCAAAGAACTGCTCATAAAAACTATCAGGTGTATATTGCATCAAATCATGTACATCGCAAGCATCGTACTGAGAACAGCCTTTTGAAAGCAAGTAAAGACCAATCCCTAAATCATCACCCGGTCCAAGCTCAAGAACATGCTTGCCCGCAAGATAATTCGCATCGTGGGTATATTTCTGAAGATGGGACAACCAGTTTTCAACAATGTTGATGTCATATTCAATGCATTTGTCCACCTCAGACACATTAAAGCTTCTTGACGCATAACCTTTAAGATGGTTTTTGATCTTAGCTAACATCAAAAAGACGATGCCGATGATGTAGAAAAAAGTATTTTTTAACATTTTTTACTCTCCTTTTTTATTGAATAGGTCGTGTTATCTTTAAATACGATGAAAGTGTACATTCCATCAAAGTAAGTACTTGCTGATGGGCAACTCAGTATGAATCCGCTGGATTGCCTTGATAAGCGGATCGGATTTTATGCCATAATATCAACTATTTTTCCCTGACTCCTCAACTTAAACTCCATGTCGAATAGAAAAATTCTTGTCACTAGCGCGTTACCCTATGCCAACGGTCCGATTCATTTAGGTCACATGCTGGAATACCTGCAAACAGATATGTGGGTGCGCTTTCAAAAACAACGCGGTAATGTCTGTCATTATGTGTGTGCCGATGATACGCACGGTACGCCGATTATGCTGAAAGCCGACCGCGAAGGTATTACGCCAGAAGAACTTATCGCCCAAGTTGGTAAAGAGCATTTAGCGGATTTCACTGCGTTTGGCGTGGCGTTTGATAATTATCACAGCACCCATTCTGAGGAAAATAAATATTTCTCGTCGTTAATTTATACACGGTTACGCGATGCGGGGCATATTAGCTCACGCACCATTACGCAGGCTTACGATCCTGTGAAAGAAATGTTTTTACCTGACCGTTTTATTAAAGGCGATTGCCCCAAGTGTGGCGCGACTGAACAATACGGTGATGGTTGTGAAGTGTGCGGGGCAAATTATGCGTCGTCGGAATTGAAAAACGCAGTATCAGCCATTTCAGGCGAAAAGCCAATCGATAAAGAATCGGTGCATTACTTTTTTAATCTGGCTGATTTTACTGAAATGCTGACCGATTGGACGCAAGCAGGGCATTTACAACCTGAAGTGCGTAATAAATTAGCCGAATGGTTAGACAGTGGTTTGCAACAATGGGATATTTCCCGCGACGCGCCGTATTTTGGTTTTGAAATTCCCGACGCGCCGAATAAATATTTTTATGTCTGGTTAGATGCGCCGATTGGTTATATGGCGAGTTTTAAAAATCTGTGTGATAAACAAAGTTTAGATTTTGATGCTTTTTGGGCAAAAGACAGCAAGACTGAGTTGTATCATTTCATCGGCAAAGACATTATTTATTTCCACGCCTTATTCTGGCCGGCAATGTTAAAGGGTGCGAATTTTAGAACCCCTAGCGCGATTTTTGCGCACGGCTTTTTAACGGTGAACGGCGAGAAAATGTCTAAATCACGCGGTACGTTTATTACTGCGCGTACATATTTAGAGCATTTAAACCCTGAATACCTACGTTATTATTTCGCCGCTAAACTCGGTGCGGGCGTGGATGATTTGGATTTGAATTTTGATGATTTTACGCAACGGGTTAATTCGGATTTAGTCGGCAAGGTAGTTAATATTGGCAGTCGATGTAGCGGTTTTATCGCTAAACGTTTTAACAATATGTTATCAGCTAAGCTTGCTGAACCCGAATTATGGGCTGAGTTTGTTAACACTAACGAAACGATTGCTGACTTTTATGAACACCGCGAGTTTGCCAAAGCGATGCGCGAAATCATGGCGTTAGCCGATAAAGCCAATCGCTATATTGATGAGAAAAAACCGTGGCTGATTGCTAAAGAAGAGGGCAAAGAAGCGGAGTTACACGATGTTTGTACGATGGGCTTGAATTTATTCCGTGTGCTGGTGGCGTATTTAAAACCTGTGTTACCGACTTTAACTTACAGTGCCGAAGTGTTTTTAAACAGCGAAGTTCACGGCTGGATAGATGAATTACAACCGTTGTTAAACCATCAACTGAATGATTTCATTCCATTAATGACCCGCGTCGATGCCGATAAAATTGCGGCTATTGTTGAAGCCTCGAAAGAAAATCTGGAAAAAACCGCCGCGCCAGTGCAAGCAAAACAATTCGCGCCAATAGCCGACACCATCGACATTACTGATTTTGCCAAGTTGGATTTACGCATTGCTAAGATTTTGAAAGCCGAAGCGGTGGAAGGTGCGGATAAATTATTGCATCTTACCGTCGATATTGGTGATGAAACACGCAGTATTTTCGCGGGTATTAAATCTTCCTATAGCCCTGAGCAATTAGAAGGACGTTTGACCTTAGTGGTTGCTAATCTTGCTGCCAGAAAAATGCGTTTTGGTTTGTCCGAAGGCATGGTACTCGCCGCAGGGGGTGATAACGGAATCTACCTATTAAGCCCCGACACGGGTGCAGTCGCTGGAATGCGAGTGAAATAATGCCATTTACCGTTTGAATGTAGCTAAGCAGTCAAGTGATATTTAAACTGCCCTTGCATCAAGCAAGGGTGAATTTCGAATTGCGTATTATTTAGGAGAAAAGAATGGCTGGATTTTTATGTATAGCCATGATGAAAGAACCGCCTTATCAAATAATGATAGGCGTAACAGAGTATGAACCTGATGTCTGGGTCGAAACCTTATTAAAACCTTATCATCTGCTGTGTTACCAAGGTTTTTATGATCTTATCACCGCTGAGACACTCTATCTGCAACAACTATTACAAGCAGGGATTAAAGCCCAATCAGGTAGAGCGTTTATGGCAGCACCCGATGAAATTATCAAAAATTTCATGCTAGTAAGAGATCAAGTGCTTGGTTTTGAGTATGAGGAACAGAACAAGCCGCCTAATACGCAAATGGTTTTTAACGATTACGAAACCGATGCGTTTTATGAAAATAATGAGTCAGAAGAACCACAAGATGAAAATGAGCTACTTTATAATCAAGCAAAAGAATCTGAATTTGCGAGTGAAAAAGCTTTTCAATTGTATCAACAAGCCGCTCAGTTGGATTATAAACCTGCCTATATTGCCTTAGCTCATGCCTATCTCAATGGCTGGGGCTGTAAAAGAAATATTAATGCCGCTTTAATATGGGTTCAGCGAACGCTAGACGCTTTAAATCAACTAAATACAGATGAGCGTATCGAAGTTGGCGAACTATTGCACAGTTTAGCAAGTGAATATGAAAACGACAGTGACCAAGCCATACCTGACTTTAAAAAAGCCTATCAACTTAATTTGCAAGCGGCGGAACTAGGCTGTGAGCTAGCTTATACCTCATTAGCATGTGCTTGTCTGGCGGGTTATGGCGTTGAAAAGAATTTGAATGCTGCATTAGAATGGTCGATGCGTGAAATTGAAGCCAATATCATTTATGGCTACAACCACGCAACCACCTGTTTTGTCGAAGCAGGCATGAAACCACAAGCAGAAAAATTATGGAAACGCTGCTTTAAAGAACAAGCGGTTGAAACTATTGCGACCTCTTGCTTGCGCGTTTATAAAAAACAAGTGTTAGCAGGCAGTATCGCTATTAATCCTGACATTGAAATGCTGTTTAGTAGTCTTGCTGAACGTCTAACAAACTACCAAAAAGAATTGGGTGTGAGTATTTATGACGAAGAAATTGCATGGCTAGGGGTACGCGATACCTGCATCGTCTGTCATATTCCCATCTTGCCTGAAACAGCACGCAAGACTGAGGGAAAATGTGCGAATTGTTTTATTAAAGAGCTGTCTTGATGTGCTGTAAAAGCATTGAAAATCAGGAATCCAAAACCTGTTTTGGACTCCATCGCTTTCAATGCGGTTTCTCAAAGTAATTAACGACTATTTTGCCGCCTGAAATAACCAAATCAGGATACTCCAAGACTTTAAAATTCTGCATCAGATCACCGCGCACAGCAATCAAGTCAGCCGGTGCGCCGCGTTGTAATGTGCCTAACAAAGGTATATTAAGATACTGACCTGCTTTCGCTGTTGCCGTGTGTAACACCTCCAGCGGCGACAAGTTTGCTAGGTGCATCATTAAATTAAGTTCTTGTGCATCTATTCCCCACGGAATATCAGGGTGAGCGATTTCCGCACCGTATAAAAATTCACCACCTAGTGCTGTCCAAGTATGGGCATTGTGTGCCACGCCTGAACATTTTGATAACGTATCGAATGTAGTTACTATTTTTACTTTTTGCTTCACTGCCTTTTTTAATAAAGCTTCAGGAATAGGGTTACAGGGAATATGCGCCCATTCATCAATACCTGCATTAATGGCAAGCTTTACCCCCTTGCTTTCTGCA
>NQJH01000094.1 GCA_002256685.1 Methylococcaceae bacterium NSP1-2
TAGTTCCCAGCGTTGCAAGACATGACGCTGGAGCGGCACACAGGCATTTCAACGCAGAGCGTTGGAACGATACAAACAATAAACAGCTTAAATGTTGGGGTTCGACCCTCACCTCAACCAACAATATCGGAGTATAAAAGAAATGGTTAAAGTACCACTCACTGTCAAAGGTGCAGAAAAATTACGCGCAGAATTAGAAGAATTAAAATCGGTAGTGCGTCCACGCATTATTAATGCGATTGCGACAGCCAGAGCGCATGGTGATTTAAAAGAAAATGCTGAATATCATGCCGCGAAAGAGCAACAAAGTTTTGCTGAAGGACGTATTAAAGAAATTGAAGGCAAACTGTCTAACGCGCAAATTATTGATGTCACTAAAGTGGATGCTGGCGGCAAAGTAGTGTTTGGTGCAACGGTAGAAATTGAAAATTTGGATACCGAACAGCGTGTGACTTATCAAGTGGTCGGCGAAGATGAAGCGAATATTAAAGAAAATCGCATTTCCATTGGTTCACCGATTGCGCGGGCGTTAATCGGTAAATCGGTGGAAGATATTGTGATTGTTAAAGCCCCAGCGGGTAATATTGAATACGAAATTATTTCAATTCAGTATATTTGAACAAGAAAGCGAAAAGCACACGGCACACATCGCCCTGCGCTTTTCTTTAACAACTATTTGTTTGGATTCAGTCGATAAATAACGATGATTTGTCCAATCGATTGAATAAGCTCCGCGCCTGACTGAGTGCAAATTTTTTCACTGATTAACTTGCGTTCATCGCGTTCGGCGCGTATTTTTATCTTAATCAGTTCATGATGATCGAGTGCAAGTTCAATTTCTGCTAACACGGCATCGGTGAGTCCAGACTGACCAATCATGACGACGGGGTTTAAACTATGCGCCTCGGACTTTAGTTTTTTCTTATCAACTGCTTTCACGTTTTATTCTCAAAATCAAAAATTTAATTCTACACTAAAAATAAGGCGTTATGGCACGAAGTAAAAGTAGTAATCAATGGATGCAGGAACATTTTGATGATGAATATGTCAAAATGGCACAAGCGCAGGGTTATCGGTCGCGGGCAGTATTCAAATTATCTGAGATTCAAGATAAAGATTTGCTTATTAAAGCAGGCATGAATATTGTTGATTTGGGTGCAGCACCCGGTGGTTGGTCGCAATATGCGAAACAACGCTTAGGGAAGGGCAATAAATTAGTTGCGCTGGATATTTTGCCGATGGATCCGATTGATGGCGTTGACTTTATTCAAGGTGATTTTCTTGAACAGTCCGTTATAGATGAACTGTATAGCGTGTTGGATGGCTTGCCTGTTCATCTGGTGCTGTCTGATATGGCTCCTAATATGAGCGGCAATAAAGCGGTTGATCAGCCGCGTTCGATGTATTTGTGTGAGCTTGCTTTGGATACTGCCAAAACTATTTTGGCAAAAAATGGTGGTTTTTTAGTGAAAGTTTTTCAAGGTGAAGGTTTTGAAGATTTTCACCGTGAGGTGCAACAGCATTTCACCAAAGTGGTTATTAGAAAGCCGAAAGCATCGAGACCTCGCAGTAATGAGGTGTATATTTTAGCAAAGGGCTTTAAATAAGCTTTATTAACCCTTATATTGGCAACACTGGGTATTCGCTCAAGCGAGTACCTTATAAATAACGACAGTCAGGAGTTTAACTCCTGATATAATTGCTTGGTTTTTAAACCGAGTGCCGTTCAGTAGGACGTGTAAATGAACGATATGATAAAAAATATAATCTTATGGGGTGTCATTGCTGTGGTCTTGATGCTCCTCTTTAACAACGTTGGCTCGCAAAAAGAGCGAGCTGATTCGTCGTTATCGTACTCGCAATTCATTGATTCAGTGAAAGCGGGACAGGTTCAGCAGGTCACTATTGATGAACATACCATCAAAGCTAAAATGCAAAGTGGTCAGCAAATTAAGATATATGCCCCCAATGATCCCCATTTAATTGATGATTTGTTGGCAAACGGCGTTGATACGAAAGCGATACCGCCTGAACAACCCTCGATGCTGATGCAGTTGTTGGTTTCTTTTGGTCCTATGTTGTTGCTAATTGCCGTTTGGGTATTCTTTATGCGCCAAATGAACGCCGGTGGTGCCGGTGGTCGTGGTGCAATGAGCTTTGGTAAAAGCAAAGCCCGTATGTTGGAAGAAGATCAAATTAAAGTCACTTTTGCCGATGTCGCCGGTTGTGATGAAGCCAAAGAAGAAGTGGTTGAAATGGTCGATTTCCTAAAAGACCCTGCTAAATATCAACGCTTGGGCGGTAAAATTCCTAGAGGCGCGTTAATGGTAGGTCCTCCCGGAACAGGTAAAACCTTATTGGCTAGAGCCATTGCGGGTGAAGCCAGAGTACCGTTTTTTACCATTTCTGGTTCAGATTTCGTGGAAATGTTTGTTGGTGTCGGCGCATCACGGGTTCGTGATATGTTTGAAACCGCTAAAAAACACGCGCCTTGTATTATTTTCATCGATGAAATTGATGCCGTTGGTCGCCAACGTGGTGCAGGTTTAGGCGGCGGTAATGATGAGCGTGAACAAACGTTAAACCAGTTATTAGTCGAAATGGATGGCTTTGAAGGCAACGAAGGCATTATTGTCATCGCTGCTACTAACCGTGCTGATGTATTAGATAAAGCCTTATTGCGTCCCGGTCGATTTGATCGTCAAGTGACCGTGGGCTTACCCGATGTCAGAGGGCGTGAGCAAATTCTTAAAGTTCACATGAAAAAAGTCCCTGCTGCCGATGATGTTGAAGTGAAATATATCGCGCAAGGTACACCCGGTTTCTCAGGGGCTGATTTAGCAAACTTAATCAATGAAGCCGCATTGTTGGCAGCGAGAATGAATAAGCGTGTTGTCAATATGGTCGATTTGGAAAAAGCCAAAGATAAGCTCATCATGGGTGTTGAAAGACACACAATGGTGATGGACGAGAAAGAAAAGAAAATGACGGCTTACCATGAAGCAGGTCATGCCATTGTCGGTAAATTAGTGCCTGAACATGATCCTGTCTATAAAGTCAGTATCATGCCTAGAGGTCGTGCGTTAGGCGTGACCATGTTCTTACCTGAACGTGATCAATACAGTGCCAGCAAACAAAAACTAGACAGCATGATTTCCAGTTTATACGGTGGTCGTATTGCCGAAGAAGTAGTATTCGGTTGGGAACAAGTCAGTACTGGCGCGTCTAACGACATTGAACGCGCTACCGAATTGGCTCGTAATATGGTCACTAAATGGGGTTTGTCACAACGCCTAGGACCTTTAGCTTACAGTGAAGAAGAAGGCGAAGTATTTTTGGGTCGTTCAGTTACTCAACACAAGACCGTTGCCGAAGAAACCTCACATACCATTGATGAAGAAATTCGTTCGTTTATTGATCGCAACTATGAACGTGCAGAACGTATTATCAAAGAAAACATTGATATTCTCCATGCAATGGCAGCGGCATTAATGAAATATGAGACGATTGATAAGTATCAAATTGATGATTTAATGGCGCGTAAACCGGTTCGAGAACCAGAAGGTTGGGATGACAGACCGCCTCGTGATGGTGTGAATACCGATGAAATTAAAATAGATAAACAAGCTGATAAATCAATCGGTAAAACAGCTGAACAAAGCTAAGTCTTATCAGAACTGATCCTAAAGGAGAGGCATAATGTCTCTCCTTTTTTATGTCGATTATATTTACTTAAAAGTACAAGCGGATATAAAGAACCTAGTGTTTGTACTCATTTTCAGGTTTTAACATTATGACAAAAAAATATTTTGGTACTGATGGTATTCGAGGCAAAGTCGGTGAAGCCCCAATAACCGCTGATTTTTTATTAAAACTAGGTTGGGCAGCGGGTCGCGTCTTTGCTAACGAAGGTCATGGCTTTGTGCTGGTCGGTAAAGATACGCGTATTTCTGGCTATATGTTTGAATCTGCTTTAGAAGCGGGATTAACGGCAGCAGGTGTCGATACCCATTTATTAGGACCTATGCCCACCCCTGGTATTGCTTATTTAACGCGTACCTTAAGAGCTAAAACAGGCATCGTTATCAGTGCCTCACACAATCCTTATTACGATAATGGCATTAAGTTTTTTTCCGTACACGGTACAAAACTACCCGATGATATAGAAGAAAAAATAGAAGCTTATATCGACTCACCGATGACCACCGTAGAATCAGCAAAATTGGGTAAAGCCAAGCGAATAGGGGATGCAGCAGGTCGCTATATTGAATTTTGTAAAGGCAGTGTACCGACACGTTTAGATTTTAGTGGATTAAAAGTTGTCGTTGATTGCGCGAATGGCGCGACTTATCATATTGCCCCGCATGTATTCAGTGAAGTCGGTGCAAAAGTCATTACTATTGGCGTAGAACCCAATGGACTGAATATTAATGAAGAATGCGGCGCAACTAGCCCAGCAAAATTAGTCGCAGCAGTATTGCAACATCAAGCTGATATAGGTATTGCCTTAGATGGTGATGGTGACCGACTCATTATGGTGGATCACAAAGGCGAAATAGTCGATGGCGATGAGCTTATTTACATTATTGCCCAATCACGATTAGAAGCGGGGCAAATGTCAGGACCTGTCGTTGGTACGCTCATGACCAACCTAGGTATGGAACACGGTCTGAAACGCTTAGGCATTGACCTACTGAGAGCCAACGTAGGTGATCGCTATGTGATGGAGATGCTGACTGAACATAAAGGTATTTTAGGCGGTGAAAACTCAGGGCATATTATCTGCTTAGATAGAACCACCACCGGTGACGGTATTATTGCCGCATTACAAATTATGGCAGAAATGGAATGCACTGGTAAAAGCCTGTATGAATTAAAATCAGGGATGCAAAAATACCCACAAATTTTAATCAATATCAAAACTACAAAAAAAATCAATGTAAGCACGAATGAGTACATACAACGGTCAATGCGAGCGGTCGAGCAGAAACTAGGAGACACAGGACGCGTACTGTTGAGAGCCTCAGGCACAGAACCATTAATTCGCGTCATGGTAGAAGGCGAACACGACGAACTGGTCAGAGAATCGGCAAATCAACTCGCCGATGATGTTAGAAAAGCAATGGAAGCTTGAACAAAAAGCCATTAGCCTATATCATACGCGATTTTATTCTATGTGGGAGTAATGAGGATGCGTCGGTCTCTGGTTATCGGAAATTGGAAAATGAATGGAACTCGTGCAAGTGCTGAGTCGCTTGCCCAAGGCATTATTGCTGGATTAGGCACGGATATTGGCGATATTGCCGTTTGTGTCCCCTACGTTTATTTAGCCAGTGTTGGCGAAGTGCTTAAAGGCAGTCGCTTAGCATTAGGCTCACAAAACGTTGCCGATAAAGCCTCAGGTGCTTATACAGGTGAGATTTCAGCTACTATGCTGAAAGAATTTAACTGCCAATACGCCCTCGTAGGACACTCCGAAAGACGTAGCTATTATGGCGACACTGACGCATCGGTCGCGGCGCGTTTTTGCCAAGCACAAGAACAAGGCATTATCCCTGTTTTATGCGTAGGCGAAACATTAGAACAACGCGAACAAGATCAAACTTTCGCTGTTATTGACCAACAACTGAATGCAGTTATTGATTTAGCGGGTATCGCTTCTTTTAATAACGCAGTAATTGCCTACGAACCTGTTTGGGCAATCGGCACAGGAAAAACCGCAACTGACGAACAAGCACAAGAAGTGCATCACTACATTCGTCAATTTATTGCGGCAAAAGATCAAACTATCGCTGATAAAATTCAAATTTTATACGGTGGTAGTGCTAAGCCAGACAATGCAAAAGGCTTATTTGCAATGCCAGACATTGATGGCGGTTTAATAGGTGGGGCTTCCTTGGATGCGGAATCCTTTTTAGCGGTTTATCATTCAATTTCAGAGTAGTTTAGACTTTCATGTATCAGGTAATTATTGTTATTCATGTGTTGTTGGGCTTAGGCGTTATTGGTCTAGTCTTAATGCAACAAGGAAAAGGAGCTGATGCAGGAGCCGCTTTTGGTACTGGTTCGGCGGGTTCAGTGTTTGGTGCTCAAGGTGCCGCGTCATTTTTATCTCGCTCGACAGCGATTTTGGCAACTCTATTTTTTGCCACCAGTTTAGGGCTTGCGGTCGCAAATGGTCACAAAGGTACTGAACGTGACTTAATGGCTACCCCTGCCGCTCAAAATAACTCAGGTCTTCCCGCAGTAGAAGCCATGCCGCCTGTTGCTGTGCCTGATGCTAAAGAAACACCTGCGCTACCGCCTATTGCAGCACCAGTACAGCCGCCTGTTAGTCAGCCTGCTACTACGCCAGCCGCTGCGGTAGAAACACCCAAAGCAGTTGAAGAAACTAAACCTGCCGAAACAGTGAAACCAACTGAAGCAGCAAAACCAGTTGAAGCAGTGAAACCAGTTGAAGCAAAGAAACCGGTTGAACACAAACCAGCTTCTAAAGATAAAAAAGTGGATGCCCATAAAGGCAAAGACGCTAAGAAAGACCACTAAGAACAATGCCGATGTGGTGAAATTGGTAGACACGCCATCTTGAGGGGGTGGTGACGCAAGTCATGCTGGTTCGAGTCCAGTCATCGGCACCAAATATAAAACCCGCAAGCTTTAGGGCTTCGCGGGTTTTTTATTGTCTAACATATCAGATTTTATACGCCTGCTAT
>NQJH01000095.1 GCA_002256685.1 Methylococcaceae bacterium NSP1-2
TTTTAACTCGTAAGATGGGTAGAGCGATAGCGAAACCCATCGTATAACACATTGATTATGATGGGTTTCGGCTATCGCCTCTACTCATCCTACACATCAACACGATAAGCAAGTAACCCATATCGAGTGTAACGAAATGCGGGGCAATTTCGCCAAGATGCTATGATTCTTGTATATTCTCCCATGTTCCGATTTGCTCCGTGAGCTACATCTTAACCTGTAAGCCATGTAAGTTAGCATAGCGTAACCCGACATTTTCCAATCAATACATTATCAAAAAATCGAACATCTCATCATCATAGGAGAACAATATGAATATTTTAGATTCACTTTTAAATGCGGTAACCAATGAAGACGCTAATGGTAATACCACGTCTGGCAGTATTGATAATTCAGTGGTGACTTCTATTATCGGTCTTATTAATGATCCGCAATCGGGTGGTTTAATGGGGCTAGTAGAAAAAATTTCGGCGGGTGGACTGAATGAGCAAGTTAAATCGTGGGTAAGCACTGGACAAAATCTGCCTGTTACAGGTAATCAAATTCAGGCAGCACTCGGTTCTTCTGTCATACAAGATATTGCTTCAAAAGTAGGTATTGATAGCAACGATATAAGCAATAATTTAGCTCGTTTACTGCCTTTAGTCATCGATAAATTAACGCCTAATGGTCAAGTTTCTAGCGATAATACGCTACAAACGGTTTTGACGGGACTCAGTAGTTTGCTGGGCAATAAATAATTCGGAGGTGGGTTAAATCTGGAGTTAAAAAGCTTTAGCTTTTTGCGATTCGCCAATAGCTAAAGCTATTGGACTCCACAACTTTCATTCTGATAGTCTGTTAAATAACAGATTTAACCCACTACAAATGGGTAGAGAGATAGCGAAACCCATCACATAATACATTGATTATGATGGATTTAGGCTCTTATCTCTACCCATCTCCTTACTGCTATTAAGTTAAGAATAATTAACTATTTTTACGACAATAGCTAAAGCTATTGGACTCCTGTTGTTGCTTAACTTAATGGTAATGACCGACCCATCTCCTACGAGCTAGGTGGTATCACAATCAACCACGGACATTATCCCTTAACTATGAATTCAAAAATAAAGCCAGAACGGAATCAAAGCGTCGATGTTGTGCGTGGGCTATTGATGCTCTACATCGTTTTCATCATTCACGGTCTGTTCTGGTTGGACCTGCTACCAGAAATTATCAGTTCGATATTTCTATTTGAAATGCCGCTAATATTTATAATTTCCGGTTACGCATTTAATCTCGCTGAGGCGTATAAAAAAAAGACGGATTCGTCACCCGTAACCGGTAAACTTTATTTGAAGTTTATGTTAGCGAGATCATTAAGAATTTTACTGCCCTATTTTGCTTATGCAGTTGTTTGTATCATCATCTGCTTTGTCTATAGCAAATTCGATAGCCAATCAACATGGCAACTTTCAGAAATTATTATAGCGTGGCTGAATCCATTTGTTACTGGTGCTAACTATTCTATCGCCATGCTCGGCTGGCATCTGTGGTTCATTCCCTCCTTCTTGCTAGTAACGGCAGTGCTACCGTTTGCAGTCAAACTAAAATTGCCTATTCATGTTCCTCTCTGGATTTTAATGCTCGGTGCGACAGTCGCCGTTTATGCTTTATCCCTGTCTAGTTTTCCTGAGAGCGGTCTGCTGAAATCGGTTTTCTTCTATCTGCTTTGGGCCATGTTTGGCTACTACCTTCCCAATCTTGGTATTAGTGCTTACAAGACTGACTATTTGAAAATAGCGATTATTTCAATTGTGGCACTACTCATCATTTTCAGTTTGAACTCTGATGACCGAATTCTAAATATGCAGCACAATAAATTTCCGCCGAATTCAATATTTTTCCTGTTTAGTTGCCTATGGGTATCTATTTTTCTGACGCTCACAATCGTGTTTCAAAATAAATCACAAGATTTCAGTAACCTCGCAACACAATGGTGGTTAAAGCCTTTTATAGCTGGAGGATACTCAATTTATCTCTGGCAAGGTGTGGGTTATTCCATCGCCATGAAATTCGGAAAGGATTTTGGTCTGCCCATATTAATCACATGGCTAACCGCGCTACTTATTACAGTGGCACTCGGTGTGTTGGCATCGCCCATTGAGCGAATAAAAATTAGATTTTAGCAAGGTAGGATAAGTAGAGCGATAGCGGGATTTCGGCTATCGCTTCTACAGACATCAAAGTAAATAGGGCGCACCGCACGCGCCCCTAACAATTAAAGACTACGCGGAACTAATAAGAAATAATAGCCTTTGGATTTCATCGGTCCTGCCATTTGACTGGCTTTTTCGCCTTGTCCCCAATACACATCACCACGAATCACGCCTTTAATCGCGCCGCCGGTATCTTGTGCCATCACTAAGCATTGCAGTCTTTGTCCTTGTACGGGATGTTCTGCATCTAACCAAATAGGAATACCATAAGGTAGATTTTTATGATCTATGGCTAAGCTGTGTTTTGCAGTTAGCGGAACTGCCATTGCACCTGCGGGACCTATATTAGGATCTACAGGGGTAAAGCGAAAATACACATAAGAAGAATTACTGAGCATGAGTTGCTCGCCTTCAACAGGGTGTTGTTCTATCCACGCACGGATGGTTTGCATGGAAATATCTTCTTTGGAAATTTCGCCGTTATTCACTAAGGTTTTGCCTATCGCATAATACGCATGACCATTACCACCTGCAAAACCTAAGCCGATAATACTGCCATCTTCCATGACCACCCGCCCAGAGCCTTGTACTTCCATAAAAAAGGCATCAATGTCATTATCGACCCACAGTAACTCCAAGCCTTTATTCTCCAATGCACCGGCTTTTATTTGGGCGCGGCTGTAATTGCGTAAACCGCCACTGGGCATACGGTAGATAGGCACATCATAACGGGCAGAACGCGTATATGAACCATGCAGTTCGGGTAAATAATAGCCGGTAAACATACCGTCAAACAAACCGTTTTCACTGACTGCGTAAGGTTTAAACCATTTTTCAAAAAATTGCCGTTCTTGACCACGCGTCACAGGCATAGAGCAAACACGCTGCCAATCAGCAATACAGCCTAAGTTAAATGCGCCGCTCATTACTTTATCCGCTGGCATTTTCTGCCACCGTTTACAGGAATTCTGAAAGGATTTAAAGGCTGCCGCGTGATCTTCAGTTGTCCAACCGGGTAGGACATTAAAATCACTAGGGTGTAGCTGAACATTACTGACTCGCGTACTAATAGGTGCGCCAGTAATGACGGGCGGTACGGCTATTGCTTTATTATAGGTAGGTTGGTTAATAGCAATTGGTGGTTTGGTCGGCAGATTAGTCGGTGGATGGGGATAAACAATCGTCGGTTGATCTACTATCGGCGTTTCAGAACAGCCTGCCAGTAAAAGTAACGCTAACAAAGCGGTATAGCGCATGGTGTTTAATTTCATAATGTTTTCCTGATAATAAAATAGGGGCAAGCTCTTATGATTGCCCTGCAAAACAGGAGGCAACCACAAGGGATTGCCCCTGTATTGTTTTTTGGCTATTGGCTTGTTTCGAACGTAGATTTAACGAGGTATTTTTTTCAAAACCACTTTCGCTTCATGCCAAAACGCATCCAATTCGTCTAATTCACACTCCTTCAAACTACGACCAGATGCTTCCACCTGTTGTTCAATATAATTGAAGCGTTTTGCAAATTTTTTGGTGCTTTGTTTAAGCGCGACTTCGGCATTGACGTTTAGATGACGGGCTAGATTAACGGCTACTAGCAATAAATCACCGACTTCTTCTTGAATATGGGCTTGATCGCCTGATTGCCATGCTTCTTTGATTTCGTCTAATTCTTCTAAAACTTTATCAAAAACGGGCGGCACGGTTTTCCAATCAAAGCCATGAAGCGCGGCGCGGTCTTGAATTTTTTCGCATTCAATCAGCGCGGGCAGATTACCCGCTACGCCTGATAACACACTAACCGCTTCAAACGACTGATTTTTTTCTTGGCGTTCGTCCGCTTTAGCTTGTTCCCATGCTTGATGACGCTGAGCATCGTCAGTAAAAACGGCATCACCAAACACATGCGGATGACGACGTATCAGTTTTTCTGAAATGCCCTGTGCGACTTGTTCAAAAGTAAATAAACCGCGTTCTTCGGCAATCTGGGAATGAAACACCACTTGTAACAATAAATCGCCTAATTCCAAGCGCAAGTCGTCTAAATCATTGCGCTCGATGGCATCGGCGACTTCGTAGGCTTCTTCAATAAGATAGGGAATTAAGCTGGTAAAATCCTGCTTAATATCCCACGCACAGCCATCTTCAGGACGGCGTAAACGCGCCATGATGTCTAATAACTGTTGAGTGTTTTTTAGCATGATTAGAACGAATGCCCAAAGTTTTCATGGTAGCGTTGTTTAAAACTATCCATATCAAACGTGTGATTTTGTGTGCCATGATGTTCGATTTTAATCGCGCCCATTAATGAGGCAATACGTCCAGTGATTTCCCAATCCAAGTCATTCATTAAACCGTATAACAAGCCCGCACGATAGGCATCACCACAACCTGTGGGATCATTAATGTTAGTCGGCTTGGCGGCTGGAATGTCAATCACTCTGCCCTCCGTGTAAATTTTAGAACCCTTGCTACCCAAAGTAACAATTAAGGCTTCAACCCGTTCCGCCATGTCTTCTAATGATAAGCCTGTCCGCTCCTGCATGAGTTCAGACTCATAATCGTTTAACGTCATCCAAGTGGCTTGATCGATAAATTTCAACAGTTCAGCACCATTGAACATCGGCATTCCTTGACCGGGATCAAAAATGAACGGAATCTCTAATTCGGCGAACTGCTCAGCGTGTAATTCCATACCCACTTTACCATCGGGGGACACAATACCGATGCTAATTTCTTTGTTGTTGGGTGGAATGGAATTGACATGAGAAAAACTCATTGCACCCGGATGAAAAGCGGTAATTTGATTATCGTCTTCGTCGGTGGTGATATAAGCCTGTCCTGTATAGTGATTATCCAACACATGAATAAACTGGCTAGATAAACCATTCTGGCTTAACCATTGGCTGTACGGTTCAAAATCATGCCCGACCACTGCCATAATCTGCGGTTCTTCACCGAGCAAGTTTAAATTGTAGGCAATATTACCTGCACAACCGCCAAATTCACGGCGTATCGTTGGCACTAAAAACGACACATTCAACATGTGAGTTTTTTCGGGCAAAATGTGATGTTTAAATTTATCGTGAAACACCATAATAGTGTCGTAAGCCATAGAACCGCATATTAATGCACTCATGTATAATCCTCTTTAAAGTAAAATTAATGCCCATGTCACGCCCGCCCAAATCAGCGACAACATGACAGCAGCTGAACCAATATCTTTGGCTCTGCCTGATAATTCGTGATGTTCCAAACCCACGCGGTCAACCACGGCTTCTACCGCTGAATTCAACAGCTCCACCAGCAACACCAATACAATGCTACCGATCAATAGCAGTATTTCAATATTGGTTTTGCCTAGCCAGATTGCCAAAGGCGTAGTCACTACAAACAAAATTACTTCTTGTCTGAAGGCTTCTTCATGCGTCCACGTTGCTTTAAAACCAGCCGTTGAAAAAATACAGGCGTTAATCAAGCGTTTAAAGCCTTTTGCATTTTGATTTGCCATTGTAATAATTACTGCTCTATGAGTTGTTGATAAGCATCAGCGTCTAATAACGCATCCAAATCAGTCAAATCATCGGCTTTAATACAAAATAGCCATGTTTGATAAGGATCATCGTTGACTTGTTCAGGCTCATCCGCCGCCGCTTCATTAATCGCAATAATTTCGCCAGCAACTGGGCTAAATAAATCTGAGGCCGTTTTAACGGATTCTACAACAGCGCATTGCTCACCCGCCGCTACTTTGCGTCCTAATTTAGGCAAATCAATGTAAACCAAATCACCTAACTGCTGTTGCGCAAAATCAGTGATACCGACTCGAATGACATTATCGTCTTCTAATTTCACCCATTCGTGGGATGTTGCATACTGTAAATTTTTGGGTAAATCACTCATATTTAGCTCGCAAAAATAATTAAATGAAGGCGTAAAGTTCAAGGTGAGGCTTGAACCTTCTGGTAAACTGCAACCTATTATACTAACAAACATCAATAAACTATGCCGAAAATACTCATTTATACCACCAAAATTTGCCCCTATTGTGTGATGGCGAAACGCCTACTGGATAAAAAAGGCGCGAGCTATACAGAAATCAATGTCGATGGCAATCCGCAGCTAAGAGACGAAATGATGCGCAAAACCCAGCGTCGAACGGTGCCACAAATTTATATCGGTGAATTTCATGTTGGTGGCTTTGATGAACTCTACGCACTAGAGCAACAGAAAAAACTAGATGGGTTGTTACAACAGGCATAAAATAGTGACCCATCCAAATGGATATTTTTAATATCCATTTTCTATCCTTTAATACTCCATTTTTAATAGTTGTTTTTTGACTTTTTTTAGGTGAAAATTTAATGTGTGTCATGTAATCCACAAAGAGATGCACTTGAAAGTTCATCTTGAATACATTCAGGAACGGTTGGCTGTAAGTCACCTTCTTTAAATAGTCAAGATTGTTCAAAGCTAAACCTAGCGTAAGTTAGGGACGGAAAGTTGCGGATCCAAGTATTTGGAAAGTCGAACTGCTGAGAGTGACTTCATTAATGTCATACGAAGGCTTTTAAATTTCAAATCACTCGGAGACAGGTCATGTTAAATCCAATTGTTAGCTTATCTGCTGGAACGCCACCTACCGAAGGCGGCGTAACTGGTACTTATCGTATTAAGTTAAATACACCCGCGCCAGTGGGGGGTTTAACCATCAATTTCAACACGACGGGTAGCACAGCAACACTTAATAATGATTACAATTTTGCACTGGGTGCAAATCTTACCGCTGTCACTGCCAACAGTTTCACGATTGCCGAGGGAGCAACCACCGCCACTTTAAACCTTGTCGCCCATGCAGACACCCTTATTGACCCCGATGAAACAGTGCTTGTCAATCTGACGGCAGGCACGGACTATCAATTGGCGACGGGTACGTTTTCGCCTAAAGCTGATTATGCAGCAGGCTCAGGTTCTTATTCGATTAGCACAGGTGATTTCAATAACGATGGACACTTGGATTTAGCGGTCACCAATCCAAACAGTAATACAGTGTCGGTGCTGATGGGTAATGCGACGGGCTTTGATACTAAAATCGATTATGCAACCGGCTTAAGTCCCGTGTCGGTAATACGGTGTCAGTGCTGTTGCGTAATGCCACTAATACTGGTTTTGATGCTAACGTCGATTATGCAACAGGTGCAAACCCGTTTTCTGTTAGCGTGGGCGATTTTAATCGCGATGGTAAACTGGATTTAGCGGTAGCTAATCTCAGCAGTAATACGGTGTCGGTACTATTAGGTAATGCGACAGGCTTTGATGCTAACATCGATTATGCCACCAGCTCAAACCCTCTTTCTGTTAGCGTAGGTGATTTTAATAACGATGGCAAACTCGATTTAGCTGTTGCCATTTACACCAGCAGCACTGTTTCGGTACTGTTGGCTAATGCGACAGGTTTTGATGACAGAGTCGATTATGCAACCGGCTTAAACCCTAGGTTTGTTAACGTAGGTGATTTCAATAACGATGGCAAACTCGATTTAGCTGTTGCCAATTACACCAGCAGCAATTATGCGACCGGTTTTAACCCTGCTTCGGTTAATGTCGGCGATTTCAATAACGACAGCAAACTCGATTTAGCGGTAACCAATTATGGCAGTGACACGGTGTCTGTGCTGTTCGGTAATGCGACGGGTTTTGATACTAAAGTCGATTATGCAACCGGCTTATTCCCTAATTCGGTCAGCGTGGGTGATTTCAATAATGATGGTAAGCTGGATTTAGCTGTCGCCAATAGCGGAGGTAATACCCCTACCGCCACCTTAATCATCACCGAAGCCCCCCTAAATACGGCACCCATTGCGGTCAATGATACGCTAACCGCTATTGAAGACACCGCGATAATCTACACTGACACGCAATTGTTAAGCAATGATAACCCCTCCAATAAGACAGTATTAAGTTCTGACAGCAAACCCTTGGTCATTGCCTCCGTTAGTAGCGGCGCAAATGGGACGGCAGTATTAAGTGCTGACGGCAAAACTGTGACTTTTACGCCGAATGTAAATTTTAACGGCGTAGCAGACTTTACTTATCAGGCAAGCGACGGCACATTGACCAGTAACAGCGCGACGGTGACGGTCAATGTTGACGCAGTCAATGACGCGCCTACGTTAACTGCTTTCTCATTGCCTGTCAGTACAGGCAATGAAAACCACGAGATAACCGTTAGCTTTGCTGATTTACAAACTCAAGGTAATGAAGCAGATGTTGATGGGTCGGTTGATGCGTTTGTCATTAAAGCCGTCAGCACGGGTACCCTTAAAATTGGCGTAAACGCAGCAACTGCGACCCAGTGGAATGCCTTATCAAACCATACGATTGATGCCACTCATCAAGCTTATTGGACACCTGCCGCAAATACCAATGGGACATTGAACGCCTTTACAGCCGTGGCTAAAGATAACGATAATTTAGAATCGGTCACACCTGTGCAAGCGACGGTCAACGTGGCGGCGATGGTTACCGTACCACCTCATGTGACGATCAGTGCGGGAACCAATCCCGTGGAAGGTTCAACGGTGGGCAATTTTAATGTTACGTTGGACAGTCCAGCACCTGTGGGTGGTTTAACGGTAAATTACACGTTGACGGGGTCGGCAACACTAAGCACAGATTACACCGTAACCGCTGGGACAAATGTCACTACGATGACGGACAGTAGCTTTAGCATTGCCGCAGGTGAAACGTCTGCGGTACTCAATGTCAACGCCTTGAGTGATGGCGTTTTAGACCCTAACGAAACGGTTACCTTGAATTTAACGACAGGGACGGGTTCGAGTCTGTCGTTTTCACCGCGTATCGATTATATAACAGGCAATAGCTCTTATGCGTCTAGCGTGGGTGACTTTAATAATGATGGCAAACTCGATTTAGCGACAGTCAATAATTACAGTGGTGACTCGGTTTCTGTACTGTTGCGTAATGCGGCTAATACGGATTTTAATTCTACCGTCAATTATGTAACCGGCAATGATCCTTGTTCGCTTAGCGTCGGTGATTTCAATAACGATGGCAACCTCGATTTGGTCACAGCCAATCAAACCAGTAATACAGTGTCGGTATTATTGCGTAATACGGCTAATACAGGCTTTGATGCTAAAGTCGATTACGCAACCGGTGCAGCACCTGCTTCTGTTAACGTGGGTGATTTCAATAACGATGGCAAACTCGACTTAGTCATCGCCAATCAAAGCAGTAACACGGTTTCAGTCTTATTGCGTAATGCGGCTAATACCGGCTTTGAGGCTAAAGTCGATTATGCGACAGGCTCAGGTACTTGGTCTGTTAGTGTGGGTGATTTTAATAACGATGGTAAGCTTGATTTAGCGACAGCCAATTTCAACGATAGCAGCGTTTCAGTTTTATTGCGTAATGCCGCTAATACCGGCTTTGATGCTAAAGTCGATTATGCAATGGGTTCATGCCCTATCTCTGTTAGCGCAGGTGATTTTAATAACGATGGTAAACTTGATTTAGCGACAGCCAATTATGGCAATGGCACGGCTTCGATATTACTGAATAATTCCATTTCTGCCGCGACCTTAACCATCACTGATACGACCCAGAATCACGCCGCCGTTCTCGCGCCGCTAGCAACAAGTGCCACGGCTGTTGTTAATACGAACACACTGATTGGCAGTGCTGGTAACGACATACTGATTGGCGGTGATGGAGCAGACCTTCTCACCGGTGGTCTTGGTAAAGATAGTTATAATCTTACCGAAACAACGGCTGCAACTGATACGCTGAGTATTGCTAACGGTGATAGTTTAATTAGTGGCTATGACGTGGCGAATGGTTTTAAATTGGGAACGGGCATTATTAACACCACAGGCGTTGATAAGCTTGATTTAGACAGTACCCTCATCGCGGCTAATACCGCTGCGGTTAATGGTGTTGATTCGGGCATTATTCATAGTCACAACATCAGCAATGGCATTATTAGCTTTGATAATATCGACAGCTATACCACGCCACTCAGCATTACTGCTGCTGATTTAACCGATGTAGTTAGTTATTTGCAAGCCAATATCGGGGGAAACAATACCGTTGCTTTTGTTTCCGAAGGTAATACTTTTGTGTTCCAAGATGGCGGTGCGACCGACACCTTAGTGGAATTAGTCGGTGTCATGGCTCAAAATATCAATACCTCAGGTTTGGCAACTAACGCAGTATGGATTATTTAACGCTTTACTTTTCATAATATCAACAATCAGCAAGCCCCTCACGGGGCTTTTTTGTTATTATTCAGTATGGATTGCTTAAATTCTCACTCTCTGTAAAATTACCCACCAACAAGCCCCATTATGGGGCTTGTTTTTTATTATTCGGAATTCACCCTTATGCGTTCACCTCGTTCAGAACTCGCTGAAGCGATTTATTATTGCCGTGATTCATTTAAATCGGCGGCATTTTTTAGCTTCTTTATTAATATGTTAATGCTGTTTCCGTCTATTTATATGATGCAGGTCTATGACCGCGTCTTGGGGAGTAATAGCACGTCTACACTGCTGATGCTGACATTGCTGGCGGTGTTGTTATTTTCCATGCTCGGCGCATTAGAATGGATACGTTCACAAGTGCTGATTCGTGTCAGTACCCGTTTTGATTTATTGCTTAATGAGCGACTTTATCGGGTTTTATTTCGACAAGCCTTAGTCAGTGGCGGAAAATCCAGTGCGCAGCCTTTAAGTGATTTACTGGCATTGCGCCAGTTTTTGACAGGACAAGGTTTGTTTGCCTTCTTTGACGCGCCGTGGTTACCGATTTATGTCGGTTTGTTATTTTTGTTCAACCCCGCTTTTGGCGCAGTTGCTGTCGTTTCTGTGCTGCTGTTGATTTTACTGGCTATCTGGAACGAGCGTGCCACACATGACGATTTAGAACAAGCCAATCAGCTTTCTGTCGAAAGTTCGAATGCGACCGCGCGTAATTTACGCAATGCCGAAGTGGTTCATGCGTTGGGTATGTTGCCTGCATTAATGGGGCGGTGGAAAGCAAAACAAAAAAAATTAATTATTTTGCAAGCCTTGGCTAGCGAAAAAGGCGGGTTAATCTCAGCCTTATCAAAAACCTTCCGTGTGACCATACAGTCGCTGATTTTAGGGCTAGGCGCGTGGTTAGCGATTAATAAACAAATTAGCCCCGGCTTAATGATTGGTGGCTCTATTTTATTAGGTCGAGCCTTAGCCCCTATTGATTTAATGATTGGTAGCTGGAAACAGTTTTTAACAGCGCGTACTGCCTACGAACGACTCAATGTTTTATTGGCAAATTTCCCCGCCGAAGAAGACAGAATGCCCTTGCCCGCGCCTAAAGGTGCGCTACGCGTTGAACAAGCGATGGTCGTGCCGCCTGGCTCTAAAGTTGCAGTGATTAAAGGCATTAGTTTTGCCATTGACGCGGGGACTTCAATCGCATTGGTCGGTGCGAGTGCATCGGGTAAGTCAACGTTAGCACGCGCATTGTTAGGTATTTGGCCCGTTGCCAGTGGTGCTGTTCGTTTGGATGGTGCGAATGTGATGCAAGCTGAGCGCAGTTTAGTCGGTCCTTATATTGGTTATTTACCGCAAGATATAGAGTTGTTTGATGGCACTATTGCCGATAATATCGCCAGATTTGGTGAGGTGGATGCCAATTTTGTGGTGGATGCAGCAATAGCGGCTGGGGTGCATGAGATGATTTTACGATTACCGCAAGGTTATGATACTGAGATTGGTGGCGGGGGCGGCGCGTTATCAGCCGGTCAACGCCAGCGCGTCGGTTTAGCGAGGGCTTTATATGGTAATCCTGTGTTAGTGGTATTAGATGAACCTAATTCCAATTTAGATGATGTTGGTGAGCAAGCGTTGGCACAAGCCTTATTAAAACTAAAACAGCGCGGCTGCACGGTCATTGCTATCACCCATCGTGTCGGCATTTTAGGCATCGTTGATCGCATCATGGTATTAAATGATGGTTTATTAGTATTGGATGGTCCGCGAGATGATGTCTTAGCAAAACTGAATCAACGTCCTACACAACCCGTACAAGGTCAACCTGCATGAGTTTATTGAAAGCAAAACCCAGAGATTTAGATCAACTAGATATTAACCAATTTGCCGATGATCGTCCGATTCGACGATTAGGTTATTCACTGATATTTATTGTGTTTGGTTTTTTTGGTACATGGGCTTATTTAGCCCCGTTAGGCAGTGCAGTATTAGCACAGGGCAGTGTGACGGTTGAAGGCTATCGTAAAACCGTACAACATTTAGAAGGCGGCATTATTAAAGCACTGCTTGTGCGTGATGGAGACAACGTTAAGAAAGGGCAAATCTTAGTGGAATTAGATGACACCTCTACGCGAGCGCAATTAGAAACGTTGCGTGGGCAGTTATTTTCAGCCTTAGCGCGTGAAGCACGATTAATCGCCGAACGAGATGGCAAAACCACAGTCACTTATCCCGCTGAATTAAAAGCAGCCAGCAACGAACCGCGTGTACAAGAAAATATACGCGTTCAAGATCAATCCTTCGCAGTGCGTAAACAATCGCGTAACGGCGAGATTGCCATACTCAAAGAACAACGCCAACAATTGCTTTCTAAAATTGAGGGCGTTAAGGCACAAATAAATAGTCGTAGCAGCCTGTCATCATCAATAAATAAAGAATTAGTTGATTTTCGCGCCATGCTCAAAGAAGGCTATATTGAAAAACAAAAAGTCACTGAACTGGAACGGCGATTATCAGAATCAGAAGGCGATAAAGGTGATTTCATTGCCAATATTGCTACTGCACAAACGCAGATTAGCGAAATTTCTCTGAAAATTTTACAAATTGAAAAAGACTTCCAACGCGAAGTGGTCGAAGAACTCAGCAAAGTCCAAACGGAACTTTCTGAACTACACGAGAAAACCCAATGGCTAGCCGATACAGTGGAGCGTACCACTATCAAAGCACCAGAATCAGGCATGGTGTTAGGCTCAACAGTACATACCATCGGCGCGGTAATTCCTCCCGGTGGTCATCTACTCGACATCGTACCGCAACAAGAAAAATTAATTGTCGAAGCGCAAATATCACCGATTGATATTGATCGCATTCATATCGGACAAAAAACAGAAATTCGTTTTAGTGCGTTTAAAAGTGCTAAAACCCTTAAAATAGACGGTAAATTGATTACGGTGTCCGCAGACCGACTCACCGATGAACAAAACAAAACCAGTTTTTATCTGGGGCGCGTCGAAGTCGATAAAGAAGGTTTGGACGACTTAAGTAAAAATGACTTAGTGCTGGTGCCGGGTATGCCTGCCGAAGTATTGATTAATACCGGCGATCGCACCTTTATTGAGTATTTAATGAAACCAATTAGTAATATTTTTGCTCGCTCACTCATTGAGGATTAAAGCCATGCGCACTCTGCTCTTATTATTGGTGGGTTTGACTTTTAGCGCAGCTAGCACGGCTGATAATCTATTGTCACTCTATCAACGCGCCTTGCTTGCATCACCTGAACTGAGCGGTAGCCAGTACGCGTTGGATATTGCCCGTGCGCAAGAAGATCAATCGTTTGGCAAATTATTACCGCAAGCGTCACTGAGGGGTAATTATTCTGTCAACCAACTAAAGTATGAGAGTCGAAATGCGAATGGATATCCGGGTCGAAGTGCAGGTCTTAACGTCCGACAACCGTTATTTGATTTACAAGCTTATTTACTGATGAAAAGTCAGCAATCACACACCGAACAAGGTGAAGAGAACTTACTTGCCGCGCATCAACAATTGATTTCCGACCTCGTTGAGCGTTATGTGGATGCCTTAGAAGCGGCTGATAAAGCTGAGATTATCAGTGCAGAACTGAATTCTACTGAAAAACAACTGGATCGTGTTAAAGCCATGAATGAACGGCAAATGGCATTAGTGACTGATTTATTCGAACTACAAGCGCGGGTGGAAACGCTACGCACTAGCCTGATTGAAAGTAACAACGATGCTAATATTGCGTTAGAAAAATTACGCGAACTAACAGGTGATGTTGTCACTGGCATTCAGCCAGTACGTTTAGATAGCACGCAACCGCCTCCCGACAGTAGCGTTGACACTTGGATACAACAAGCGAACAGTATTAATCCCGACTTAAATGCCCTCAAACACGCAGTTGAATCCGCCGATCAAAGTATTGACGCTTATCAAGCAGGACATCTGCCGCGTCTCGAATTACAAGCAGGGGCTAATTACGCAGATACTTCCTACAATAATCAGCAATCGCCGCCCTACAACATTGGTACAGTCGCTGTTGAAGCCACGATACCAATTTACGAAGGTGGGATTACTTCTGCTCGAGTCAGAGAAGCCGAAGGTCGCAAAGGACTGAGTTCTAGTCAACTTGAACAAAAACTACGCGAAATTGAAAAAATAACCCGC
>NQJH01000317.1 GCA_002256685.1 Methylococcaceae bacterium NSP1-2
GCGGGTGAAGCCTGTACACGGCACATTGTTCAGCAACATCACGACACCTTACCTACTGCTACGTTACACAATGAATACGGCCCAACCGAAGCCACGGTATGGAGTAGCGTCTACACACTTAAAGAGCCGCCTGCGAGTAACACGGTCGCCATTGGTAAACCCATCAACAACACACAAATCTATATTTTAAATCCTGCATTGCAAATTGTCCCCGTCGGCGTTATCGGTGAAATTTATATCGGTGGGGCAGGGATTACGCGGGGTTATTTGCATCAACCCACCTTAACCGCTGAAAAATTTGTGCCAAATCCGTTTAATGCTTCAGGTGAGCGTTTGTATAAAACAGGTGATTTAGCCTATTACCAAACAGACGGTACGATTGAGTTTTGCGGACGTTGTGACCAACAAATCAAATTACGCGGCTATCGTATTGAATGCGGCGAAATTGAAAATTGTTTATTGCAACAAACTACTGTGAAAGAAGCCGTTGTGTTAGTTCGTGAAGACCGTTTAGTCGCATACCTCATTGCAAAAACCGATGCGGTATTAGACGCAACGATGCTTAAAAATCAACTCAGAACCAGCCTGCCAGAATACATGATTCCCAGTGTTTTTATATTTTTGGATGCTATGCCGTTAAACGCTAACGGTAAAGTGGATCGTCGTGTTTTGCTTACGTTTGAATCGCAAACCGCACCCGTTACCACTGAATCCGTTGCGCCTAGAGATGAAGCCGAAGAAGCCATTGCGCAAATCTGGCGGGAAATATTGGGCGTGGAATCTTTAGGTATTCATGATGATTTTTTTGAACTCGGCGGACATTCCTTATCAGGCGTACAGGTCGTGGCAAGAATCCAAGAATCATTTGGTATTGATGTTCCTGTCAATGTGCTGTTTGAAGCCCCGACGATTGCTGAATTTGTCGATAGAGTGGCGGAATATCAGAACTAAATGACTGCATCATTTCCACGCTCTGGTTTAAGTTAAGCAATTAGTAGGAGTCCAATAGCTTTAGCTATTGGCTAGAAAATAGCTAAAGCTATTGGACTCCTACTTAAGTGACACTCTGGCGTTGGAACTATAAAAAACAACCCAATAAAAACTAACTATGAACAACCAAACCCTATACCGTTTAGCCGATTCCACCGCTGTAGAAGCCTTAGTCGATAATTGGGTCGCGTGGCCACACACATTTTCACCCGTGGCTTACAGTCTGCACATGCTCAATTATCAGAAAAAAGCCATCAGCTCGTATTTACAAAATCCAGACATACACGTTAAAGCCAGTAGCAATCCTAAATTATTAGGCGGTGCGTTTGTTAATATTCCTGTGCATCGTGCGCCAGAAATTCAACAAATGCTGGCAACGATGGAAGGCGAACACGGCAATAATTTACAACTGGCGCAAGATTTAATTGATTTTCAAAATTTGCTCGATAAAGAAGCCTTAGGGCAAAGTCTGGAAAGCTATTATGAAAAAATGCCTGAATCCTTAAAAGGCTATGTTGAACTGCTCTACGATTATCACAGCCGCCCGATAGTGCGTTGTATTGAAAGCCTGTTTTATAAAAGCCCGTATTATAAAAAGCAGTTGCAATCATTGCGTTTGTTCACCCAAACCCACGACCGCGCTCGTGATTATTACATGAGTACGCCACGGCTTGCCGAAGACCATACCATTGAATGGAACTGCCCCTTTACTGAATCACATATTGATGAACTGTTTAAACTCGATATAGAGCCAAAACCGTTAGCGACTATTCGTGAACTATTAGGTTTGGATAAAAATGACGATGAAAAGTTATTAACTTTGCTATCCGATCAAGCCCCAAACATAACCGAAAATTGGCAAGGCGACGGTATTCGTGTGCGTTATTTAGGTCATGCCAGTGTGTTGGTTGAATTTAACGGTATCGCTATTTTGATTGATCCGTTTATTGCCGTACAACCCAGTGAAGGCGGTATAGATCGCTACACCTTTCAAGATTTACCCGCGCGTATTGATTATGTGCTGATTACTCATGTTCATCATGACCACTATGTGTTTGAAACCTTATTACGGCTACGGCACAGAATCGGTTGTTTAGTCGTGCCTAAATGCTCAGGCATTTTTTATGGCGATATTTCGCTGAAATTACTGGCGCGTGAAATGGGCTTTAATAAGGTAGTCGAAGTTGAACCGCTGGATTCCATTGCTTTAAACGGCGGTGAAATTATTGCCGCACCGTTTTTAGGTGAACATAACGATTTGCCGCACGCCAAAAGCGGCTATTTAATCCGCGCAGGGCAACAACAAATTTTGTTTGCCGCTGATTCTAATTGTCTGGATAAACGGATGTACGACAACCTGTGCGCCAACTTGGGCGCGATAAACGTCGTCTTTTTAGGCATGGAATGTGTCGGTGCGCCGCTTTATTGGGTTTATGGTCCACTACTGCCTAAATTACCTGATCGTAAACAATGTGAATCACGGCGTTCCAAAGGCAGTAATGCAGAAGCAGCATGCAGTTGCTTGAATCCGTGCAGAGTAATCAAGTGTATATCTACGCGGTCGGTCGAGAGCCGTGGTTGCAATATTTTATGGCATTAGAACCTGAAGAGGATGATGTCTATATTCAAGAAATTAACAAGCTATTAGAACCGTGTAAAAACAAGGGCTTCATCGATGCCAGACGCTTGTATGGGCATGATGAAATTTTCTTATCTTTAGACTAATCTGAGGTTCCACTATGCAATCTTCGCCACAGTCAGCTACAAAAAACCGCGCTCAACTGATTTTACAACTGAAAAAAAACGCCAATTCAGTTAATGCCCACATCAAAAAACACCCTGCCACACAGCCCGCGCCCTTGTCTTATTCACAAGAGCGGTTGTGGATTATGTCGCAATTAGAACCGAATAGCCCCATTTACAACATGGCTGGCGCGATACAACTAAATGGCGTATTAAACACCGTTGCTCTGCAACAAAGTTTGAATGAAGTGCTACGCCGACATGACATTTTACGCAGTCGCTTTGTCGAAGAAAATAATCGCACGGTTCAGCGTGTCGTTCACAACAAGTCGTTACTTTTTAAACAGTTAGATTTAAGCAATGCCGTCGAACAACAGCGACTATTTGATCACTGTGCGCAAGATTTTATTCGCTTGCCGTTTAATCTGAGTAAGGGTTTACCGTTACGCGCTTTGCTCACTACGCTGAATACCCAGCAACATATTTTATTAATTAGTCTGCATCATATTGTCGCCGACCGTTGGTCAGTGAGTTTGTTAATGGGTGAAATTGCCGTGTTGTATGCTGGATTTACGCAAGGCACGCCCTCGACATTAATGGAGTTACCGATTCAGTATGCTGATTTTTCACTCTGGCAACGTCAACAAAACGAAACCGTGGAAAAACATCGGTTGTATTGGCAACAAAAACTTCAACACGCGCCGCCGTTATTAGAATTACCGACTGATAGACCCAGACCACCGATACAAAGTTATCACGGTAATACGGTGGCGTTTGAATTATCACAACCCTTAAGTGCCACGCTAACCGTATTAGCCAAACAAAAAAATGTCACGCTGTTTATGATAATGGCGGCGGCGTTTAGTGTGTTGCTATCGCGTTATAGTCATCATAAAGACCTAACTATCGGTTATCCAAGCGCAGGACGCAATCAAGCGCAAACCGCCAATTTAATTGGTTTTTTTGTTAATACGTTGGTGTTACGTTGTCATTTGCAAGACGATATGCCGTTTAGTCAGTATCTTAAACACCTTCGTGACCAAGCCTTACAAGACCAAGCCCATGCTGAACTGACTTTTGGGCAAATCGTAGAAGCGATAAATCCTGTGCGTCATGCCGAACACGCGCCGTTATTTCAAGTCATGTTAGCGGTACAAAATGTGCCAACGACTGCGTTGCAACTCGCCGATTTAACCGTGACCCCGTTGACCTTGGCGAATGAAGTGTCGCAATTTGATTTAACCTTATTTGTCGAACACGTTGATGGCAAATTACAGGGTTTTTGTTTGATGCTTCTACCATCGAAAATATGGCAGAACACCTGACAACGCTATTAGA
Source organism: Methylococcaceae bacterium NSP1-2 (assembly GCA_002256685.1). Taxonomy (GTDB): domain Bacteria; phylum Pseudomonadota; class Gammaproteobacteria; order Methylococcales; family Methylomonadaceae; genus UBA4132. The sequence continues at coordinate 4,072 of NQJH01000317.1, forward strand.
AAGTATTGTTAGCAGTCCAAACGCGCCACTGAAACAATTAGCCATTCTCAGTAAACAACAGCAACAACAATTATTAGCATGGCAACCGCCCGTCTCAAAAGAAGCACAGCCGTTATTAATCCATCAATTATTTGAACAATTAGCAGACGCTAATCCAGATAAACCTGCATTGGCATTTGCGGGGCAAACTTTAAGCTATCAACAACTGAATCAACGGGCAAATCAATTAGCGCATTATTTACGCGCTCAAGGCATGGGTGCAGAAAGTCGTATCGGTGTCAGTGCGATACGTTCAGCGGAATTAATTATTGCCTTATTAGCGGTGTTAAAAGCAGGGGCGGCGTATATTCCGTTAGACCCCGATTATCCGCAACAACGCTTAGACTATATTATCGACAATGCGGGGATAGATTTATTACTCACGCAAACGCCGTTATTGGCTAAATTTTCCACGCAACGCACGGTGTGTATTGAGCAATCATTTACTGATTATTCGCTAGCATCGCCAACGCCCATTACCACGTTACAAAACACTGCCTACATTATTTACACCTCAGGTTCGACAGGGCAACCGAAAGGCGCGTTAATCAGTCAGGGTAATTTACTGCATTCCACCCTAGCTCGACATCATTATTATCAAGAGCCGCTGAGCTGTTTTTTGCTGTTATCTTCGTTTGCGTTTGATAGCTCAGTTGCAGGTATTTTTTGGACGCTCAGTCAAGGCGGGTGTTTATGTCTGCCGCAACAGAATGACTTAACCCATCCAGCCGCTTTAGCAAAACTGATTCATCAACAACAAGTCAGTCATTTATTAGCCTTGCCGTCTTTTTATACCGCCATTATTAATGATAGCGGCGTGGCGTTATTGGGTTCGCTGAAAGTGGTGATTGTCGCGGGTGAAGCCTGTTCCAGCACGGTGGCGAATAACCACCATGAAAAATTACCAGCGGTTAAATTTT
>NQJH01000318.1 GCA_002256685.1 Methylococcaceae bacterium NSP1-2
CATTCTATGCAGCGCATCTTATCGCGTTCACGTTTTCTTATTTTATTTTGGTAAATGAATTACATTAATTCACACTCACTGAATGTTTTATTACGCCCTAAAATTCATAGTCTCCGCGCTGATTATTGTCGCCGTGTCCGAAATTGCTAAACGCAATAGCGGGATGGGTGCGTTATTGGCTTCTTTGCCGCTCACGACTTTGTTGGCGGTTATCTGGATGCGGATTGAAAGCGTGCCGAGTTTACAAATTGCTGAACTGGTTGAGCAGGTTTTTTGGTTAGTGTTACCCTCGTTATTATTTTTTATCATTTTTCCTTTATTACTGAAACAAGGCATGGATTTTTGGTTAAGTTTGTTTTTGGCAAGCACCACCACCATCACCGCTTACCTTGTGTTATTGCCGATTTTACGGCGTTTTGGAGTTAATCTTTGACAGGACGTATTGCTATTTTTACCGATGATGCGGGCTGGCATGGCAAGCAGTTACGCCTCGCGTTTGCTCAGCAGGGTTATGAGTGTGAGTATGTATCTTTAACGGAATGCCGTTTTGATATTCAAGCCAATCAGCCTGTAATTAAAATTCCCAGCTTTGAACAAAAATTACCCGATGCGGTGTTTGTACGCGGTGTGGCAGGGGGTTCATTGCAGGAAGTGGTGTTGTATTTGGATTTTCTGCACGCGCTGAAAATTTCTAATATTCCTGTGTATAACGATGGTCATGCGATAGAGCGCAGTGTGGATAAGGGCATGACTAGCTTTTTACTGCATAACGCGGGCTTGCCTACGCCGTTGACGTGGGTGTTACGCGACCGAGAACAGGCATTAGCCATTGCTGAAAACGAACTCAAAAATGGGCATTTATTAATCAGCAAGCCGTTGTTTGGTTCGCAAGGCGAAGGCATACGCCGCATTGAAAAAATGACGGATTTGTTATGGCTGACGGCAAGCGGTGGCGTGTATTATCTGCAACGCTTTGTGCATTGTGCGGGGAATGGTTTTTCGGATAAGCGGGTGTTTGTGATTAATGGTCAGGCGGTTGCGGCTATGCGTAGGCGTGGTAAATCTTGGCTCAATAATGTTGCGCAAGGTGCGAGTTGTGAACGTATAGAATTAAATGCTGAGGTAGCCGACTTGGCTATTAAAGCCACTGCTGCGTTAAGTATGGATTATGCAGGTGTGGATATTATTCAAGATAAAGACGGGCATTACAGCATTATTGAGGTCAACAGTATTCCCGCGTGGAAAGGATTGGAAAGTGCGTGTGATGTTAATATTGCAGAGCTATTGGCAAACGATTTAATTCAGCGTTATTTATAGGAGGTCAGGCAAAGCCTGACCTCCAGAAATCTACTATCTTAAAAATGAATCCACTTGAACAACTGTACCAACAAGCCTGTGAAGTTGAATTACAGGCGTTTAAACCGGGCAATGTCAGTATTTATTCAGCCGCGCATGATATGACGGTGGATGATTTTCGCCTCAGTGCCAAAATAAGTGCGACTCCGTTGTGCAATCCGGATTACTCTCTGGGTGAAAAAATATTTTATGCGGTTAAAGCCACGCGTGAGGCGGTCGGTTGCAATACTAATTTAGGTATTATTTTACTGTGTGCGCCGTTAATTCAAGCGGTTAGCGACTGCACGGCTGGCGTTACGCTTAGACACGCATTGCATCAAGTGCTGTTAAATACCACCCTTGCCGATGCCGATTGGGCATTTAAAGCCATTGCTTTGGCAGCCCCCGCTGGTTTAGGCGACGTTGCAGAACAGGATGTTAAAGCCCCAGCATCGGTGACTTTAAGGCAAGCTATGAACCTCGCCAGTGCAAAAGACCGTATCGCACTTCAGTACCTTACGGATTATAAAGATATTTTCGATTTTGCGGTTTTAAGGTATAATCGCACACTTCTGAAGTGGGGCAATCATCATTGGGCGGCAGTCGCGGTTTACGCGGATTTGCTGAGCCACTATGCTGATAGTCACATTGAAAGAAAATACGGCGATCAATACACTGAAATGGTAGCCAGTCGGATGATTCAGTTAAGTCATGAATTATCCAACACTGAAAATCCTGATCTCATTATGCCGTTACTATACAGCATTGATCAGGAGCTTAAATCTAAACGTATCAATCCGGGTACTACGGCAGATATGACCGTAACAACGGTATTAACCGTGTTTTTACAAGATTTTATTAGTAACAAGTTTTTATAATTTTTCAATTTTTCTACATAGGGGAAAACACGCATGGCGAAGATCAATAAAATGATGATTGGTGAATCTTTAGTTGGTGAAGGCAATGAAATTGCTCACATTGATTTAATCATTGGCCCAAGAGGTTCAGCTGCTGAATCTGCATTTGCAAACGCTTTAACAAACAACAAAGACGGCTTCTCTACTTTGTTAGCTGTTGTTGCTCCTAACTTGTTAGTTAAACCTGCTACTGTTTTGTTCAACAAAGTAACTATCAAAGGTGCTAAACAAGCTGTTCAAATGTTTGGATTTATTCATCTCTGTTGGTGTATTTATTCACTGGCAAGCTGAAGATGATGCGTTGATTGAAAAATTCAACTACGCAGCAACTAAAGAAGCTCTGAAACGCGCTATCGCAGGCTCTCCAACTGCTGCTGAAGTTGTTGCAGCTAAGAAAACTGCTAAACACCCGTTCGCAGTAAACAACGAAGAATAAGTAATGGGGTGCTAACGCACCTTGATACTGCTCGTTAAAAAATACCCCACTTGCTGGGGTATTTTTTTGTCTATAGATTAGCAATATCAGCTTTGCTTATCGTTTTCGCATGTAAAGCACTCGCCACTAACACGCTATTAATTCCAATGGCTTTTAGATTTTGTAAATCGGCAATATTACGCACGCCACCCGCCGCGATAAAGCCTGTCTGTGGATAGCTTTGTTGATAATAACGTAATTTTTCACTATCAACGCCGATGTCACTGCCGACCCGCGCCAAGGTCATGATAATGACTTGCTCAGACCATAATTGATTGTCATCAAATAAACACGCCTCACCTAACGGTTCATCATCTGCGGAAAAATCTAACGATAACAGCGCGTTTTTTGTTGCTGCCATTTGCTTAGCGGTACAGCATTCGCTACCTAAAATAGGTCGATAATTACTCATCCCTGCAAATGCCAAACTAGGCGATTGATAACCCGCATCTAGCCAAAAGGTAATCGACGGATAACGCCGTATAAATTAACGCCTGATTATCGCCTTGCTGAGTAATCGCGTTCAAATCTGCGACATATATAATGTCAAAACCATTCAGCTGTAAAAAAGCCTCGATGACATCATACACATGGGCACTAGGGCTTAAGGGTGAATTAATTGGTAAATAATTATCACGCTGACCACGCTGAGCATGAACCACCACGCCGTTTTTTAAATCAATAACTGGAATTAAGCGCATCAGCTTTATCGCCTGAGAGTGCCAACGCCGCTTGATACAATAATTTTTTTCTTGCCCCTGTTATGTCTACCGCCAGTGCTACCGCTGTTTTAATGGAGCATTCACCCAATAACACCCGCAATATTCTTTCTTGCTCATCAGTTAGCAGTTGCTCACTTTTATCAATGGCTTCCGCACCATCGACTATCACCACAAACTCACCTTTGCGCATATTATCATCGCGAGTGACTAGCTCTAACGCGTCCGCCAAACTGGTTTTAACAATGGTTTCATGCAGTTTGGTGATTTCTCTGGCAATCACGATTTGCCGATTTAACGGCAATATTTCCGCCATATCTTGTAAGCAAGCTAAAATACGATGACTGGATTCATAAAATACCCAAGTAGTCAGACAATTTAGTTTTTCACTAAAAAACGCCTTTCTAGCCGATGACGTGCGCGGTAAAAAACCCACAAAAGAAAACTCAGTAACCGGCAAACCCGCCGCAGATAATGCCGCAATCAATGCACAAGCTCCTGGAATAGGGACAACATCAAACCCCGCCTCCTTAACTAATTTAACCAAAGGCATACCCGGATCACTTAATAGCGGCGTTCCCGCATCAGACACCAGCGCGATAGACTGCCCTTCGCGTAGTTTTTCCAGCAATCCCAGTGCAGCTCTCTCTTCATTATGCTGATGCAATGCTGTTAATTTATTAGTAATCCCATAATGTTGTAACAACATCCGCACATGGCGCGTATCTTCCGCTGCAATTAAATCAACTTCTTTTAAGGTTGCCACCGCTCTAAAACTCATATCGGCTAAATTACCAATCGGTGTAGCCACTACATATAATTTTCCGTACTCACTGAGCATAATTATTCGCATTTGAAAGGATGAAGGCTGAGTATTCTAGCGTAGTTTTCGTTTAATTAGCTAAAGATGAGACCACGCCCACAAATACAAAGAAGCCACTGAGCCGTGATGACAATACTCAATAAATTGGGCTTTAGTCAGTTCGGGTAAGTCATACAGTTTCATCATGCCGCGCCAGTACACAAGTTTTTTCTAAGTAATGTAGATGAAGCGATAGAATTGAAGCAAACGCTTATACGCAATTCAATCACCGTGCTATTATAAACCCGCCGTCTTTGTTGGTAATGAGGCAACAACGGTTAATCATTCATACACTAGGAGATAATCAATGACAAAAATATTAAATGAAGTATTAAGTGCTAATCGTGATTATGTAGCAGGTTTTGATAAAGGTGATTTAGCCATGCCCCCTGCGCGGCAGTTTGCTATTTTAACCTGCATGGATGCGCGTTTAGACCCTGCAAAATACGCAGGTCTGTCAGAAGGTGATGCACACGTTATTCGTAATGCAGGCGGACGCGCCAGTGATGACGCAATACGCTCACTGGTTATTTCTTATAAATTGTTAGGCACCCG
>NQJH01000319.1:0-1150 GCA_002256685.1 Methylococcaceae bacterium NSP1-2
TGTACGCAATGTCATCAAAACCGTAAGCCAACATGGGCAGCGAAAACATTGGATAAATGGTACGGCAAAAGTTGGCGTGAGCGTCCGCATTACGGCACGACCTTACACGCAGGGGCGACCGAAGGCATTAAAGCCTTGCCCTCACTGCTTGAACTGGCTCAAAATTCAGCGACTCCCGCTATTGTCCGCGCCACGGCTATCACCTTGATTAAGCCAATGATGAACCCAGAGCTACTCACGTTTGCGCGGCAACAATTACAGGATACTGATCCGTCAGTGCGCATTGCAGGTCTTGGTTTGATTGAATTTGTCGATCCTATCAACCGCGTGCTGTCCGCCTCGCCATTGCTTGATGATTCAGTGCGCGGAGTCCGAACAAATCGGCTTGAAAGTCGCAACAGCGCGATGCAAGAATATATGAACACGCTGAAAATTAATGCCGACTGGCCAGCGGAGAACAGTAATTTAGGTAATCTTTACCTACGTCAGGGTAAGATTGATGAGGCTATTACTGCCTATCAACGCGCTCTAACACTAGATCCGCATTTTGTTGGGGCGTACATCAATATCGCCGATGCTTACCGTCAACAACAGCATGATGATGAAGGTGAAAAACAGTTACGCAAAGGCTTGGCTTTATTGCCTGAGGCGGCAGATTTACACCACGCGCTGGGCTTACTACTGGTGCGTAAGTCCGACAAAACTACCGCACTAAAAGAATTCGCCAAAGCAACCAAGCTCGCACCGAATGATGCCCGCTATGCTTATGTCTATGCTATCGCACTGAATTCTCTGGGCAAACAACGTCAGGCGTTGACAGTATTGAAAGCGGCTAACCACCGTCAACCACACAACCTCGATATAATCAGCGCGTTGATTTCTATACACCGTGAGGCGGGCGATAATAAAGCCGCACTCATTTACGCACGAAAAGCGGCAGAAATGTTGCCAAATAATAAAGAAATACAGCAGTTAATAACGGAATTGGAAGGGGTGAAATTGTAAGAAACATCTGTTTACAGTGGGCGAGGGGAAAACCTGCTATCCTACAGAACTTGCCCACTCACTGTGATTAAATTTTCACGGCAATAGCTAAAGCTATTTGACTCAAGTTGTTGCTTAACTTAATGGTAGTGAGAACTTACACACT
>NQJH01000319.1:1195-3690 GCA_002256685.1 Methylococcaceae bacterium NSP1-2
TAAAGTAGGATCAAAATGTTTAGCTCTTTCTTCTTCAAAATACGCCAAAACTCTGTCTAAAAACTATGCCTGTTTATAACAACGATCTGAGCCTAGCGCGTCAAATACATTGGCGATGGCACTGATTCGACCTGCAATACTAATCGCCTCGCCTTTTAATCCGTAAGGATAACCCTTACCGTTCTATCTTTGGAGGTGGGTTAAATCTGGAGTCAAAAAGCTTTAGCTTTTTGCGATTCGCCAATAGCTAAAGCTGGCTGAAGACTTTAGTTCTGTCATTTAAGTGTTGGAATGGACGGTTGCAGAGGGTGTTCTGCAAGGATTTTATTGAACATGTTAAAGGATAACTCCAGACAACACGCGCACAACGGAGTGTCATTTTGCGGTTTTATCTGATAAAGCCGATAGTTAACAGCGTTGAGTACTGTTATTATCTTTTACTTTTACTTTTACTTTTACTTTTACGTTTCGCTTCGTAAAGCCAAACGAAAAAAAACTAACCCTCTGAGCGTTACGCTCAAGAGGATTAGTCTAATAGAATTTATTTCAATGAAATAGTTTCAACGCGTCCTTTTGCTTCAATTATCAGTTTATCTTCTTTAGATAACCAGCCAATTGCGCGTTGTACATCATTTTTACTAATACCAGTCTCTTTTTCGATTTTGGTCGCACTAGAGGCACCATTTGTTTCCAAATATTGCCAGATTTTACCTGCGGCATCGCCGATTATATTACTCATATTTACTTACCTTTATTATGATTGATTAAAAATTTAACTTTTTTTAGTATGATTATCAGGCAACACAATATTGACTTCAAGTGTTTCCTGATGGTCGTCTTGCTCAAAATTAACGGAGATAGAATCTTGCCCTACGTTAACGTATTTTTGTATTACTTGTAGTAATTCTTTTTGTAATTGTGGAAGATAAGACGGCTGATTTTTGAAGGATCGCTCATGAGCAACCAAAATTTGCAATCTTTCTTTTGCAACCGATGCGGAACTAACTTTGGTTATTTTAAAGTAATCCAATAGGCTCATTACTTACTCCCGAAAAACTTCCCAAAAAGTCCTTTTTTCTCTTCAATAAATCGATGCGGTTTATCTTCACCCAAATAACGAGCCACAATATCGGCATAAGCCTGACCTGCATCACTTTTTTCGTCGAGAATAACTGGCATTCCCGAATTCGACGCAGTTAAAACGGATTTTGATTCTGGAATAACACCCAGTAAATGCAGTGATAAAATATCCTGCACATCCGCAACACTCAACATTTCGCCTATTTTCACCCGTTCAGGTGCGTAACGTGTCAACAGCAAGTATTCTTTAATAGGCTCTAGGTTTTGTTCTGCTCGACGTGATTTACTTGATAGTATGCCTAACATACGATCAGAGTCTCTGACCGAAGCAACTTCTGGATTAGTGACCACAAACGCATCATCGGCAAAATACATAGCAAGATGCGCTCCTTTTTCAATGCCCGCAGGCGAATCGCAAACGATATATTTAAAATCTTTAGCCGCTAATTCTTCTAAAATTTGACCGACACCCTCTTGGCTTAACGCATCTTTATCGCGCGTTTGAGAGGCGGGTAAAATGTACAATTGTTCACAGTGTTTATCACGAATCAACGCTTGATTCAGTGTCGCTTCGCCATAAATGACATTGACAATATCATAAACAACACGGCGTTCACAGCCCATGATTAAGTCGAGGTTACGCAAACCGACATCAAAATCAATAACAGCTGTTTTGTGACCCTTTTTTGCGAACCCCATAGCGATGGCTGCACTGGTTGTGGTTTTACCAACTCCGCCTTTACCAGATGTTACGACGATGATTCTTGTCACTTGTTTCCTCCACTGTGGCGATATTACACAATATCTTTAATAATTAAAGTGTGATCTTGTAAATAGACTTGAATAGGTTTTTTACTTACGATGCCACTCATATCCTCGCTGACTTTATAGTTTCCAGCAATTGAAATAAGCTCAGCCTGTAAATCAGAACAGAAAATCCGGGCATCCGTATTGCCTTGCACCCCTGCTAATGCTCGCCCTCTTAAGGTACTGTAGACATGGATATTACCCTCAGCCATAATTTCGGCTCCCGCACTCACTTGAGCCAAAACCACTAAATCACCCGATGCGTAAATACGTTGACCAGAACGAATAGGGCGAGTAATCAGTGTGGTCGTAACAGTAGTCTCTACGACGGGTTCAGGCGCGATGGTTTTTTGTTTTTGAGTGTCGGAAGAAGTCGTGCTGATACTGTGTGTTGAATAAACAGGAATGAGTAACTCTACCGCTACTTTATTTTGAGGGACATTACCACCGCGTATCCCTATCGGTAATAAACCAGATTGTCGAATAACATCCACAAGAGCTGAAATATCAATATCACGACTCTGTTTATTGAGATCCTGTACATCAAAAATTAACGGTGAGTTTTTAAAAAATTCGGGTGCTAAGTCAACTTTTTCTTGAAGTTGTTG
>NQJH01000320.1 GCA_002256685.1 Methylococcaceae bacterium NSP1-2
GATTTAACAATGGGTTTAGTTTTATTAGCTTGCTGAATAAATGAAAAGCCCAATACAACTTGCGTTTTAGCGATAACCTGCGCTAATGCTTCATCATGCGTAGGCACATTAATGAGTGTGTCTTTTAAATGCTTAAGTTCGGACTCAGGTAAAATATTTTTCCATAAAGACAGGGTATTCTGTAATGAAGTATTATCTGGTTCTGCAAATACCATATCAAAACCGATAGCAATTGTTCCTGCATTGGTTAAATTAGTAATTAACTGACTAATTCGTGTGCGAGACCACGGCCACTGTCCAATTTTTTTCAGACTTTCATCGTCAATATCAATAATTTTTACCGGTAAGGGCTTATAAATACGCGGTTGCAATAATTGATAAATATCAAAAATAATTAGTCGTTCCCGTTGAACAATACTCGGTTCATATAAACGTAATACAATGATACTAATTAAAATAAAAATAGGAATTAAAGTTATAAAATTTTTATGGCGAAAAAATTTTCCCATTTAAGTTCCTTATTTATTTGATAGGCTCAGGAGTCCAATAGCTTTAGCTATTGGAATTTAATTCAGTTATCCAACAAACGAACAGCCAGTACGTCACAATGCGCATGATGTAAAATACTGTTGGCAGTAGAGCCTAATAATAAGGCGAGACCATGCCGTCCATGTGAACCGACAATAATTAAGTCTACTTTTTCTTGTGCAGCACAAGCACAAATTTCTTGGTTAGGAACGCCCCAAACTAACCACTGATCATCGTCATCAATTGCCAAGCGTTTACCCAGCTCGATAAGTTTTCTTTTTTCAGCTTCTAGCAATTCGTAACCGGTATTTTCATTTAACCGAATCACCTCACCATAATTGGTGTCGGGCATCGGAATATTATCCAGTACATGAAGAATACTTAGTTTTGCCTGATAAATGTCGGCTAATGATTTTGCTTTGTTAGCGACGTAGTCATTATGTGCTGAATAATCGACGGCTAATAGAATATGTTGGTAACTCATGGTTTTTGCCTCAGTGTTGATTGGTCTTTTGGAATCAAAAAGCTTGCGCGATAAATGGGTTTCGTATTTCAGCCCATTTACAAATTACTGATTACTTTATATTGTTTAAATAGTAATAAGCCAGCCCATAATAAAGATAACAGCATAATAATTATGCCAATAACAAAAACGATTCTAGCCAGCACATGATCATATTCAATCAAATTAGATTCGGTTAATAAATATTCCCAATCATGAAAACCATAAGGTGATGAATGTCCAAAATTACCGCCTAATAGTGGCAAATCCCCTGCCCGTGCATCATCCATATAAGGGGCTATATCGAGAAAATTTTCACCAAACCACCATAAAGTAACCGATGCCCCAAACGGATCACGGGTTTTAAATAATAATGTTCCCATACAAATAAGCGGCATTAATAATTGCCCCAGTGTCCCGCCTAATGAGGTAATGAATTGCCCAAAAGGACGAAAAATCACATGCCCAGCTTCGTGAAAAGGGGTATTAATCATGTGTAAAAACGACTCACCTGCTGCATTGCTGTCGATAGTCGAACTCATAAATAGCCAACCCCAAACAACAAGACCCATAAAAATAATGGCTCGCCCGATAAAGTGACCGCTACTGTCTTGTTGCGTATTCTCAAAGAGTAAGACCGCTAAAGGATGGCTGTCCGCCGCTTCTTCATAATCGTCATAGACTTTAATATTGCTCGGCAATGCGTCTGGTTGTTCGCTTTGTGTCGAGTGATATTTGGCATATTTCGCAAAAAAAATCCCGCAATGTGGACACTGAACACCTTGTTCTTGCAATACTTTTTTACATTTTGGACAGATCATTCATATCACCTAACAGGAATCTTGCAACCGTGTCATCCACGGCTCTTTACTGGAGGGGTCTACATGAAAAGACAGAGCTTCTGGTTTGTGTAACAGCCCTTTTTCACCTGAGGCGTTAGGATTTAATTGTCTTTTTTCGATAAAGTCCGCCAGTCGCCTCGCGTTATAAATCACTAACACGCGGTTTTTATTGTCACTACTGTAAATTTGATACGCCACATTGTTTTCATCAAACAAGGGATTGCGGTTAATCAACGCATCAAGCTTAGCAACATCATCCTTGGCTAAGTTTTTTAGCACCGAATCATGACGCTGTTTGCTCAAAAAATGCAGATACTGGCTGAGTGTGCCAACGCGTTGCTGTTCTTGCAAAATATCAACTTCTTCATCAGAAAAAATAAAACTTTCCGCAACCAGATAATGTCTATCGCGCTCGCCATCATTCGCAAACAATGAGAGTTTTTCTAAGGATTTATGTTCTAAAGCATCCAAAAATGAAGCGGGAGCGCGAATGTGTTTATCCACTGTTACCACCCACGGCAAGGCGCGTCCTGTTTGCTCATAACGGGTTTTAACGCTGTTGATTACAGCTGAGCGCGGTAATTCGTCTTCGCGACCTTCGGGTTTAACAAGAAAAGCATCA
>NQJH01000321.1 GCA_002256685.1 Methylococcaceae bacterium NSP1-2
ATATCGCCGATATTACTGGCGGTCATCCTGTGATGATGTTGGCGACCGAAGGTTTGCGCGTAGCGTTGGTAACGACACATTTGCCATTAGCCGATGTGAGTAAAGCCATTACCGCCCCTGTGTTAGAAAAAGTGTTGCGCGTGTTGGATCACGATTTACGCACGCGTTTTCATTTGGCTAATCCCAAAATATTGGTGTGTGGTTTGAATCCTCATGCGGGCGAAAACGGGCATTTAGGACGTGAAGAATTGGAGGTGATTAATCCTGTGCTGGATGATTTGCGCCGACAGGGCTTTAATTTACAGGGCGCGTTACCGGCGGATAGTTTATTTACTGCTAAATATTTGGACTCAGCCGATGCGGTGTTAGCGATGTATCATGACCAAGGTTTACCCGTGTTGAAATATAAAGGCTTTGGTCGTGCCGTGAATATCACGCTGGGTTTGCCGATTATTCGCACGTCTGTCGATCACGGTACGGCGTTGGATTTAGCAGGGACGGGTAGGGCGGACATAGGCAGTTTGCAATATGCGTTACAATGCGCGTTGATGATGACTTCCACTTTATAATCAGTAGGGTACGCATTGTGTACCAACAATCGACAGGATAACGAGTAATGACTCACATAGCACGCAAGCGGTTTGGGCAAAATTTTTTACATGACCACCGTATTATTGACAGCATGATTGCCAGCATTGAAGCCAAGCCCAATGAACATTGGGTGGAAATAGGACCGGGGCAGGGCGCGTTGACTGAACCGCTACTTAAGCAAGGTGTGCGTCTTGAGGTGGTGGAATTGGATCGCGATTTAGTCGTATTGTTGAAAGATAAATTCAAACACTATGAGAATCTACATATTCACAGTGCCGATGCGTTGCGTTTTGATTTTTCAGCATTAGCAACGGACGGCAAACTGCGGGTTATCGGTAATTTGCCTTATAACATTTCTACGCCGTTAATGTTTCATATCTTGGCTAACTCAGCGTGTATTGAAGATATGTTTTTTATGTTGCAAAAAGAAGTAGTCGATAGAATTTGCGCCGAACCGAACAGTAAAAAATATGGGCGGTTAAGTGTGATGATGCAATATTATTGTGACACGGAATGGTTATTTGATGTGCCGCCTGAAAGTTTTGATCCTGTGCCTAAGGTGATGTCGGCGATTGTGCGCTTAGTGCCGCACACTAAACCACCTGTACAGATTGATAGTCTCGCTAATCTGAATACGGTGGTGACCACTGCTTTTTCACAACGGCGTAAAACCTTGCGTAATTCATTGAAAAAACTGATTGATGAACAAACGATGATTGATTTGGGGATTGATCCCGTTTTAAGAGCGGAAAATATTTCTTTAAGTGATTTTGCTAAATTGAGCAATGCCTTCGTACCTGTGACAATTTAACACTCGATACAAATTGTTAAGATAAATTTTTAGCAAAAAGTCGGCGTGTATGAATCATTCAAACGACCGAGGTTTTCAAGACCTCGACCGTTTATTTATACAGTCGAACTTATTAATATGCGCTTACCGCAAACAAAAAAAATGCGACTCGACAGTCGCATTTTTTTTGTTCGCTGTTTTGTTCCACCTGCGACAATTTGCCACGCGACAATTTACCACATTCCATTCTCTATTAGAGATAGCTAAAATACGTCAACTCTTGAGATGCAGTTCTCCTCCTCGGAAAGTCAGAGTTTTATATCCTTCTCTTATATGCGACCTTATTGGTCGCATTTTTTTTGTCCGTTGTTTTTTAATTGTGACAATCTGTCACGCATTCCATCACAATGTAATTTATAGATAACTGCGACAATCTGTCACGCGACAATTTGTCACATTCCGTTCTTGATTAATTATCAGTAATATAGTACCAACTCTTGAGATGCAAACTTCCTCCTCGGAAAATCAGGGTTTTATATCCTTCTCTTAATGCGACCCACCCAGTGGGTCGCATTTTTTTTGCCTGCTGTTTTTCAAATATGTTCATCGGCAATCGTTGTTGCCATGAAATCGATGATGTGTTGCACATCATTAAAGTTACTGACTGCCAATAATAGTTTGACATAAGCGGCTTCAATCGACAGATTCCATAACACAATCGCCCCGTGTTCTATTAATAGCCGTGTGCTTTGATAGGCATCTTCGGAGTGAATGGCGGGAGCAAGATAAACACTGATATTTTGTTTTGCACAGCGTTGAATAAATGCCACTAATGAATGCTGTTCACCCCATTGGGTAGTTGCACACGCTGTGCCTGAATGATACAAATCGTGTAGTACGGCATCGACTGATTGCAAATTAAAATGCGCATAATTTAAACCTGGGTAGGGTTTTATCATTAATATACGCGAAGAAAACTGCGGTTTTAGGAGTGCGATTGGCGGATGTGTTGTTGTCGATAGCGGATTACATACAGTAAATCGCCCGTTTTCAAACTGCATAAAGGGCTTATTTTGGATGCTGAAAAAATCAGAACTCAATTGTAACGAGC
>NQJH01000322.1 GCA_002256685.1 Methylococcaceae bacterium NSP1-2
GAAGCGGCGTTATTAACGCATGACGATATTAAAGAAGCGATTGTGTTAGCGCGTGATGAGGGTGGCAGAAAACAATTAGTCGCTTATTTGATAGGGCAAACTTTCAGCGTGGAAGAGCTACACGTCCATCTCAAACACCGCTTGCCTGATTATATGTTGCCGAGTGCGTTTGTTTATCTGGACAGCTTCCCGTTGACCGCGAATGGCAAACTCGACCGCAAAGCCTTACCCGCGCCAACTTGGAGTCCAAAACAAGTTTTGGACTATGTAGCCCCGCAAACCACAATCGAAAAAACGCTGGTCAGCGTATGGCAAGATTTATTAAATCTTCAACAAGTCGGTATTAACGATAATTTTTTCGCGCTAGGCGGTGATTCAATTCTCAGTATTCAAGTAGTCAGTCGTGCCAGACAATTAGGCATACTCATCACGCCTAAACAATTATTCCAACACCAAACCATTGCCGCGTTGGCACTGGTAGCCAATCAAGAAACCACGATAGCCGCTGAACAAGGTTTAGTGTCAGGTAATGTCCCGCTTACACCTATACAGCATTGGTTTTTTGAGCAAGATTTTGTTAATCCACAGCATTGGAATCAAGCCTTATTGTTTGAAGTAAAAGCGGGCTATAGCGCGGAAATGCTGGAACACGCACTTAAACAATTGCTTAGCCATCATGACGCGCTACGCTTACAGTTTTATCAACAAGACGGCGTTTGGCAACAGCGCAATGCTAAAGAAGTGGATAGTGAGTTATTGGTCAAAATCGATTTATCCAGCATTGCCGCTGAACAACAAGCCACCGCGCTGGATGCCGAAGCCTCAAAACAACAAGCCCAATTAAATTTAACCACAGGACAATTGGTGCGTGGTGTATGGTTTGATTTAGGCGCGGAGCAGAACAGCCGCGTGTTAATCATCATTCATCATTTAGTTGTAGACGGCGTGTCGTGGCGAATTTTGTTGGAAGATTTAACCACGCTGTTATCAGGGCAAACAAAATTACCAGCAAAAACCACTTCATTTAAACAATGGGCAGAGACAATCAGCCAGAGTGCATTAACACTGAATGCGGATTATTGGCTGGATGTACGACGTAGTGAAGTGTTTGCTTTACCTGTCGATAACATCAAAGGACTTAACACGGTGGCAACGGAACAAGCACTCAGTTTTAGTTTATCGGAAGTTGATACGCAGGCTTTGTTAAAAGACGCAAACACCGCGTATCAAACAAAAATTGATGATTTATTACTGACTGCCTTAGTGCAAACCTTGAGCGAATGGAGTCAACACACAAAGCTATTAATTGATTTAGAAGGTCATGGACGTGAAGACCTAGTGGGCAATCTGGACGTATCGCGCACGGTAGGTTGGTTTACCAGTTTATTTCCTGTGTTATTGACCAATGCGTCATTACCCACCATCAAAGAACAACTCCGCGCTGTGCCACAAAAAGGCATGAGTTATGGTTGGTTGCGTTATTTGAATAACACCGACATTGCCCAACAGTTAGCCGCGTTACCCACCGCGCAAGTGATGTTTAATTATTTGGGTCAATTCGATTCCGCTTTATCGGCAAATTCGCCTTTTATGCCACTGACAGACGCGTCGGGGTTGAACCGTGATGTACACGGTTTACGCACGCACGAATTTGAAATTGTCAGTCACATAGCCAATGGGCAGTTGCAATTAACGTGGCGTTACAGTGGCGAGCGTTACTATAAAGCGACTATCGCGGCATTAATGCAGGCTTATCAGCAAAACTTAATCGCTTTAATTGCCCATTGTTTACAACCCGAAACAGGGGCTTATACACCGTCTGATTTTCCATTAGCCACCTTAACTCAGCCTGAGTTAGACGGACTAAAGTTACCCGCACGGCAAGTTGACGACCTATATCCACTCGCCCCATTACAACATGGCTTGTTATTTCACAGTTTATACGCACCCGATTCAGGCGTTTATTGTGTGCAGTTAGGCTGTCAATTAAAAGGCGCGTTAAATGTCGATGCCTTTAAACACGCATGGCAACAGTTGGTAAATACCCACGCCGTGTTCCGTACCCGCTTTCATGTCGATAACTGGGAAAAGCCATTACAACAAGTGGCTAAGCAAGTCATGTTACCGTTCAGTATTTATGACTGGCGCGACCTTGATGAACAAACACAAGCGACCCGCTGGCAACAATTATTGCTTGATGATGCAAAAATCCCGTTTGATTTTACCCGCCCGCCGTTAATGCGTTTAGGCTTAGTGCAGTGTAGTGAAAACCAGCATTATTTTTTCTGGAGTCATCACCATGTGCTGTTAGACGGCTGGAGTAATTCGCTGATTATGCAGTCAGTATTTGCCCATTATAAAGCCTTAAATCAGGGTAATACCGCGCCGATAGCCGCACCACGTCCTTATCGTGATTATATTGCGTGGTTACAAAACCAAGATTTATTAGCCGCCAAAGCCTATTGGCAAAAAACGCTGTTATTGATTGGTTACAAAATCAAGATTTAGTCGCCGCGAAAGCCTATTGGCAAAAAACGCTGTGTGGTTTTACTGCGCCGACTTCTTTAGGCGTTGAGCATGTTCACAGTGAGATGAAAGCGACTTACGCAAGACACGCGCTGATTTTTTCCACTGAGCAAACTCAAGATTTGCAAACCTTTGTTAAGCAACAGCAACTGACCTTAAACACGCTGTTACAAGGCGTGTGGGCATTATTATTAAGCCGTTACAGTGGCGAATCAGATATTGTTTTCGGCACAACGGTATCAGGGCGACCCGCTGAATTAAGCGGTGTGGAATTTATGGTGGGTTTATTTATTAATAGCTTACCTGTGCGCGTACAAGTTTCACCTGAAACCAGCGCGGTGACGTGGTTAAAAACCCTGTTTGAACAGAACCAAGAATTACGCCGTTATGAATACACGCCATTAGTCGATATACAAGGCTGGTCAGACGTACCACGCGGCACGGCGTTATTTGACAGTTTGTTAGTGTTTGAAAATTATCCCATTGATGCGGCTTTAACTGGCGCGAATGCAGGTGGAGTACAACACGCAGGGCTGGTGATTGAAAATATAGCGACGATGGATTACACCAGTTATCCGTTGACAGTCTCCGCCTTTCCTAGCAATCAATTCAAACTGGAAATAACTTATGATTGCCAGCGTTTTGATGACAGTGCAATTGCGCGGATGCTAGGGCATTTGGAGCAGTTAATAACCGCTATCGTTAAACAGCCTGATAGCCGTTTATGTGATTTGTCGCTATTAACAGCCGCCGAATATCAACAGCTTATTGTGACAAATAATTCCACCGCGATGGATTATTTATCGTTCCCACGCTCCAGCGTGGGAATGAATCCTGCACCGCTCCAGCGGTGCGAGACGCAGAGCTTTCTTCATCAATTATTTGAGCAACAAGTCATAAAAACCCCAGATGCTATCGCGCTAGTATTTGGCAATCAACAACTCAGTTATGACGCACTCAATCAACGCGCCAATCAAGTCGCCCATTACCTATTAACGCTGGGTATTCGTCCTGATGATAGCGTGGCGGTTTGCATGGAACGCAGTGTCGATATGATAGTAGGTGTATTGGGTATTCTTAAAGCAGGTGGGGCGTATTTACCGCTAGATCCCAATTATCCAGCTGAGCGTTTAACTTATATGTTGAACGATGCTGCACCCGTGGCATTATTAACGCAAAAAGCTATAGGA
>NQJH01000096.1 GCA_002256685.1 Methylococcaceae bacterium NSP1-2
GCTCTGTGTTCAAAACATTGCAAATGACCGCGTATCCTGTGTGCAAGTAATTTATCTTATTTCCCCCAGAGGCAATTTTTATGACTACGCTAGACAACCCCGACGTACTCAATCGTTTACTGGAAAATGGTTTATATTATGAATATACGCAAGCCGCAGACCCTATTGGATCTGGGTTTATCTCGCAAATTCCGTATACCGAATTCGGTAGTGAACTGCATGAAACAGGCGGCACTCGAATTATCCCACTGGATATAAGCGAACAATTAGGCTGTGAAAAACCAGCCACCAGTCCCGCGCTTTGTGCGAATTTTGTGCGTATATTGGCTGAAGAAACTTTAGTGACAAATTTTAATGCGACCTCGCAAATATTTTATGTCATGAAAGGCAGTGGACACACTCAGTTTGATGACATAGACATTCCGTGGAAAACGGGTGATTTTGTCGTATTGCCTGTCGGTAAGGAAACGCGCCATTTTGCGGCGACTGATGCTACGTTTTACTTAGTTCATGATGAACCACTGTTACGCTACTTGGGGGTTAAGGCGACTATTCAACGTTTTAAACCAACACTTTATACCTCGGAAGACTCACTACGCGAATTGGATAAAGCGAGGCAAGAAGCGAATAGGGTGAACCGAAACCGCATTAGTGTGTTACTTGCTAATAAGGAAATGGATCAAACTTTAACGGTGACACACACACTTTGGGCTATGCTCGGCATATTGCCTAAGAATGCAGTGCAGTTACCGCACCGACATCAATCAGTGGCTCTGGATTTAATTTTGGATTGTGACGCGGGGTGTTATACGCTGGTTGGCACACAAATTTCTGCACAAGGGAAAATAATCAACCCGATTCGAGTAGATTGGAAACCCTATTCAGCGTTTATAACGCCGCCTGGTCACTGGCACGCTCACTATAATGAATCCGCTAGTGATGCGCATTTATTACCCATGCAAGATGCAGGATTGCAAACTTACTTGAGAAGTTTAGACATCAAATTTGTACTGCCGAATGGGGAAACTTCCATACTATAAAATTACCTTCGGTTAAGCGAACAGTGTAGGTTTGGCTCGCTGCTTTATTCCAGACATGCAACAAGCCGAACGTAAAAAAGGACGTAAAACGTATCAATGCTTTCATAGATAAGCATGAATCGTTGCTTTTAAAACTGGTAAAATGAACATTGAATCTGTTTGGCTCGATAAAGCGTTTGTGTTGTTGCTACACAAAATAGTGCTTGTTTTTTATCAAGAAGTTATTATTTGAATTTAAATTTTCAGAGAAAAGAATATGTCACTGTTTACACTTGTTTATGTAAGCGTAGCCACTAAAGAAATGAATGACGATGATTTACTTTCGTTACTTGAACAATCAAGAACCTTTAATAAAGCAAATGGTCTTACGGGTTTATTGCTTTACAAAGAAAGATTTTTTATTCAAGTCTTGGAAGGCGAGGAAAGTATAATCGATGCTTTATTTGAGCGAATTAAGGCGGATACTCGACATTTCAATGTATTATTGATACTAAAAAACCCGATTATAGAACGCGATTTTGAACAATGGGCAATGGGCTTTAAATCACCCAATTTAGATAAGTTAAAGAAAATACCCGGCTTTTCAAATTATATGCTATTGGATCCTTCCGATACTTTAGATGAATACTCGGTAATATTTGAAAGCGAAATAAAAAGCTTGTTACACCTGTTTCAAAAGTAAACCCTATTTTATAGTTCCCACGCTCCAGCTTGGGAATTCATCCAGTAACGCTCCAGCGTTGCATGACGCTGGAGCGTCACCTATTAGGTACAACACACTATGAAAGACAAACAAGAACAATTAGCACAACTGGTTGCGGCATTAGCAAAACATTCACAGAAAGCTACTTATACCGCTGTTGCGGGGGTTGTGGGCTTGCCCGCTCGGACGGTAATGAACGCATTACTTAAAGATCCGCAAGGCGAGTGGGTTGTCGCTAAGGCGAGTCATCAACCCACTGGCTATTCCACAAATCAGTTGCGTCCACAACTTAAGACTAACTCTTCGGTCATCTCATCTGCCGCTGTATTAGCTTCTTGGTGGGAAAAGCACCTGTCGTGAGCAACGTAAACTCGGTTGCCACTTTTAGCAAACCAACATAAAGTACATGCCCGTAACCGTTCGTCACTTAGGCTTGCAAGACTATCAAACTGTCTGGCAAGCCATGCAGGATTTCACTTTACAGCGTCACGACGACACGCCTGATGAACTGTGGATAGTCGAACACCCCGCTGTTTACACGCTAGGCTTAAACGGCAAGCGTGAACATCTACTTAATATTGGCGACATTCCTGTTATTCACTCTGATCGAGGCGGACAAGTCACCTACCATGCACAAGGGCAAGTGATTATTTACACCCTGCTGGATATTAAACGACTTAATATTAACATTCGCCAATTAGTCAGTTTGTTAGAACAGGCAATGATTGACACCTTAGCCTTTTACGGTATCGTAGCAATTGCCAAAGCCGATGCACCGGGGGTTTATGTGCAGGGCAAAAAAATTGGTTCTATCGGTATACGCATAAAAAATTCGTGCAGTTATCACGGTTTAAGTTTCAATAATGCTATGGATTTGACTCCGTTTAACTTCATTAATCCCTGTGGGTACAAAGACTTAAAGGTCACCCAACTCGCTGACTTAGGCGTAATTATTAACACTACTGAGCTTGCCTCGTTTATGAGTCAGGCAATTATCACGGCACTCGACACATGACTTATTCAGCTCCTTCTCGTTCTACTCCTGAATCACACCAGCGCAACACTGAAAAACTGGCAAAAATTCCGATAAAAGTTGAAGTCACCGACACGGTACTGCGCAAACCTGACTGGATACGCATTAAATTATCGGCGAGTGAGGAAATTACCCGCATTAAACAAATCATGCGTGAACGTAATTTACACAGCGTTTGTGAAGAAGCCGCTTGCCCCAATTTATCCGAATGTTTTCAACACGGCACCGCGACCTTCATGATTATGGGTGATTTATGCACCCGTCGCTGTCCGTTTTGTGATGTGGCGCATGGTAAACCGTTGCCATTGGATAAAAATGAACCCGAACACCTAGCCGATGCGATACAAGCAATGGCACTCAAATATGTGGTCATCACTTCCGTTGATAGAGATGATTTAAGAGACGGGGGCGCGGGGCATTTTGCTGACTGTATTCAACAAATTCGCTTAAAAACGCCGCAGACTAAAATAGAAATTTTAGTACCCGATTTTCGCGGGCGCATAGAAAAAGCCGTTGCCATTCTTGCGGAACAACCTTGTGATGTATTCAATCACAACTTAGAAACTGTACCGCGTTTATACAAACAAATCCGTCCAGGTGCGGATTACCAAGGTTCATTAGAATTACTAAGCCAATACGGGGCTTGTCATTCACAAACCCCGACTAAATCAGGACTCATGCTTGGAGTCGGCGAACGCCCAGAAGAAATCCAGCAAGTGATGCAAGATTTAAGAACGGCAGGTTGCACCATGCTAACCTTAGGGCAGTATCTGCAACCCAGCAAAGCCCACACGCCAGTGCAAGAGTACATTACTCCAGCCCAGTTCGATGAATATGGCGCGATTGCAAAAAGCTTAGGTTTTAAACAAGTCGCCAGTGCGCCAATGGTGAGATCGTCTTATCATGCGGATATTCAGGCTAGCCAGTTGGTTTAATCCACGGTAGGAGTCTTAATGCAACAGGAGTCCAATAGCTTCAGCTATTGGCGTGTTACTTTAATAGCAATGATTCATCACGTTTGCTTGATATGACCTATTACTCAACCCGCTTGTGTCTCATAATAGCCGTCAGTATTATTGCGTTGTTGCACTGGTTTTTCGCACTCACACTGTGGTGGCTAATATTACCCAGTGTTATTTATTTGGCATTGATTATTTACGGTTCATCGGTTATTCAAGCCAATTTTTTCGCCCCCGCTTATTGTGCTGCTAACAGCGCAGAAAAAATCATTGCCCTGTCATTTGACGATGGTCCACATAAAGAATACACCCCAAAGGTACTTTCGCTATTAGCCCAGCACCATGCGACTGCCACTTTTTTTGTCATTGGAAAAAATATTCACGGCAATGAAAGCCTGTTAAAACAAATAATTGCAGAGGGACATAGCATTGGCAATCACAGTTACACACATGGTTTTTTTATCGATTTTAAAAATGTGCAGGGCTTTAAGGATGAGCTAAACCAAACCGCAGAGCTGGTTTTTAGTATCATCGGCAAACGCATGAAGTTATTTCGCCCACCTTATGGAGTGACTACACCTAATCTTGCCAAAGCGGCAAAGTTATTGGATTACTCTATCATCGGCTGGAATATTCGCTCACTCGATACCACTAATGATACGGTAGAAATCATCACTCAGCGGGTACAAACACAAATAAAATCGGGGGCTATTATTTTGTTTCACGATACCTCGGCTAAAACCATTGAAGCATTAAAACAAACACTTAATTTTGCACAAGAAAATGGCTATAAAATAGTCAATGTGGAGCAGCTTTTAAAGATTAAAGCCTATGAATAACTGGAGGGTGGTCTGTGGTGTAGTAAGGTATCTGTAGGGTAAAGTCGGAGTCCAATAGCTAAAGCTATTGGACTCCTGTAATGAATTGCGTACTTATAAAGACATTAAAACGTGCGGATGATCGGTTAAATCTTGATAAATTGCGTCTAGCTGTTTTTTGCTAGTGGCTTCGATGATGACAGTCACGGAAATAAAATTACCGTCTTTACTAAGACGAGTTTTTACGGCTGTTTCATCAACGGCTAACACATGGCGACGGACAATTTCTGTGACCACAACATGCAGTTCTACATCCGCCTTGCCCATTGCTTTAACGGGAAACTCGCAAGGGAATTCAAAAAGGGTTTCTTCGCTCGCTTCAGCCCCACTGGTGTGAGGAACGTTTTCTTCGCTCATAATAGAGATTTTTTGTAGGCTTGAAAAATAGAATTCATGGTGTGCCAGACCGCGCCGACTTTACCATCTGCAACAGGATTACCATCAAGTTCAACCACAGGAACGATTTCGCGGGTTGAGCTAGTCACCCAGATTTCACTCGCTGTTTTTAATGCCGCTAAGGAAATAGTATCTTCGCGATACGCAATATTATTTTTTTCAGCCAGTTCTAAAATCACATCACGCGTAATACCAGCGAGGATGCTATTACTTTTAGGCGGTGTAATTAATACGCCATCAATCACAGCAAACACGTTACTTGCCGCGCCTTCGGTAACAAAACCATCACGATTAATCAAAAGGGCTTCAGCACAATCGTGGTCTACCGCTTCTTGACGGTGTAATAAATGCGCTAATAAAGCGATAGCTTTAATATTACAAAATTTCCAGCGACTATCATCGAGGGTAATGGCTTTAACGCCCGTTTCAAGCCCAGCAAACGGCACAATATTGTTACACATCGCAAAAATAGTGGGCGGTGTGTTTTCTGGAAACGCATGGTCGCGTTTAGGTGCAACACCTCGCGTTATCTGCAAATAAATGTATTGATTTTGGCTAGCATCTATCAGTGGCTTAAAAATATCCAGCCATTGTTCAGTACTGTAAGGATTAACCATACGAATACCCGCTAGACTCGCTGTGAGTCTATCCACATGAGCTTGAAAATGAAATAACTGCCCAAAATAACAGGGAATAACTTCATAAACACCGTCGCCAAATAAAAATCCGCGATCCATAACTGATACTTTGGCTTCATCCAAAGGTAAATATTGTCCATTCAAATAGACGGTTTTATTTGTCATCCGATTTCTCCATCATCATCATAATACTGTCATAAGTTCTTCGAAAGATATTGCCTGTTTCTACTGATTTTAAGGCAATTAAATCTTTTTGAGAAACGATTTCACCTTTTAGAGCAACGCTGACTGAGCCGTATTTATCGCCTTCTTTAACTGGCGCGGTAATTTTTTTATCGACCACAATCGTGGCTTTAAGATCGTCATAATGACGACGCGGAATCGTGGCATAAAGGTCTTCTGCTAAACCTAGCTCTACGGTACTGTCCGCGCCTTTCCATACCCGTGCTTCTTTTAACGATTTTTTACCTTCATATAAACGGTGTGATTCAAAAAATCGAAAACCGTAATTCAACAATTTTTGGTTTTCATTGGCGCGGGCTTTAGCACTTTTTGTTCCCATAACCACCGAGATAAGGCGCATTCCTTCGCGTAGTGATGAAGCCACTAAACAATAACCTGCATCATCAGTGAATCCGGTTTTAACACCATCAACTGATTCATCACGTCCTAGCAATAAATTACGATTGTGCTGAGTGATTTTGTTGTAAGTGAATTCTTGTTGAGAAAACCAAGGATAAAAATCAGGAAATTCTTTAATTAATGCACGGGTGAGTGTCGCTAAGTCGCGAGCCGTGGTGTAATGATTTTCAATCGGCAAGCCATCACTGTTGGTGAAGTGGGTGTTTTTCATACCCAGTCGTGCGGCATGTTGATTCATCATATCTGCAAAGGTGCTTTCTTGCCCTGCGATATGTTCAGCCAGTGCGATACTAGCATCGTTGCCTGATTGAATAATGATACCTTTTAACAG
>NQJH01000323.1:0-1499 GCA_002256685.1 Methylococcaceae bacterium NSP1-2
ATCATGATAATGGGTAAGGTCTTAATGTTTGCTTGGGTACGAATATGTGATGCTAATTCGATGCCATTCATTCTAGGCATTTCAAGGTCAGTGATGATGACATCTGGTCTGCCGTGAACCAACCATTCTGCCGCTTCGATGCCATCGCGTGCCGCATGGACACGAAAGCCTGCATCCGTCAAAATTTGTTCAAGGGCGCGGCGTTGACTGAGTGAGTCATCCACCACCAATGCTTTTGGTAGTCTTGAAATTGACTCTGCTACTTCATCGGTCGCGGCATAAGCATGTGTGCTAGCATGAACCGGAGTACGCAGTAATTCAGGAATATCTAACACCGGCGTGACAGAGCCATCACCCAAAATGGTTGCACCGACAAAGCCATGAATCTTGCGCATGTAATAGCCTAAATTCTTAATCACCACTTCTCTGCTATCAGTAATGGTATCGACCAGTACGGCAGTAATTTTATTTTCATTTTGTACTAATAAAACCACATGATGGGGACGTTCTTCTTTACGCCGATCATGGACATGTAATAAGTCTTCCAATTTTACGACGGGATAAATATCGTCGCCTATGACTAATACTTGTTCATTACTAATCGTTCTTAGCTCACCGGCACCTGAATAAAGAATTTGAGTAAGACCCTTACTGGAAATCGCTACTTTGTAGGATCCTACATTTGCCAGTAGTGCGTGTGACCGACTCAATGGCAGAGGCATTCGTAGCTCGACCGTTAAGCCCCGCCCCTTAATGGAATGTAAAGACAAACTACCGCCTAAAGACAGCACTTGGAAGTTGACCACATCCATGCCTACGCCGCGCCCTGATGTTTGTGTTGATTGCGTGCGCGTAGAAAAGTTAGGTCGTAGAATCAGCCGTTTTAATTCTTCATCGGTAATAGCTTCTTCTGCGCGTAAGTCCCCGCGTTTTTCGGCGGTTTGACGAATGGCATTAAAATCTAAGCCGCGTCCATCGTCACGGCAACGCACTAAAATACTGTTGCCTTCACGGTCAAATTCGATGGCTATTTGTCCTACACGCGGTTTACCCAGTGCAATACGTTCTTCTTCACCTTCCAAACCGTGATCAATTGCGTTGCGTAATAAGTGCATGAGTGGTTCAACTAACGCACTGAGGGTGTCACCATCGATAAGCAGTTCTTCACCCAAAAAAGTCAATTCGCCTTGTTTTCCCGTTAGGCGACAAGTCTGTCTAAGACCTCTTTGTAAACGTAGCACAATGGAGCCGACGGGTACAAAACGAGTCTGCATAACGGCTTCTTGGGTATTAATCACTAAGCGTTGTTGATATTCCAGAACTTCATTCATGGTTTCCAGTTCTTTTTTCATATCAACGCTGATTTCACGCGCATCAACGGATGCTTCAACCATGCGCCGACTGGCAGTATGTAATTCGTTGTATTGATCCATTTCTAAGGCATCAAAATCTTTACCAGTATTAACTAAAGAACGTCCTGATAAATCTTTTAGATCAAT
>NQJH01000323.1:1557-4007 GCA_002256685.1 Methylococcaceae bacterium NSP1-2
CGTTGACGTTCGTAAATTTGACCATTAAGAATGATACTTTCACTAGACAGTCTAAATAAGTTTTCAATTTGGTCGGTTGGTACGCGCACCATAGCGACCTGAGCGGGTTCGGCTTTCTCAGTGCTAGTTTCTTTTGGTGTTTGCGGTGCTGAATCACGGTCTGAACTTTCGACGACTTCAGTCATTACGGGGGAGGGCTGTTTGACCGGTGCTTGCTGATTATCGGTGTCTTGAATACCGTTTTTAGTTATTTCATTAGCCCAATCTAAGACTTCTTGTAGTACTTCGCGTGCATCCTGTGGTGGTTCACCGAGTCCTAGTAACGATTCACATTGGGCTTCCAAACAGTCAGACGCATTGATAAGGGTATTCATCAAGGCAGCCCCAGGCTGTTTATGGGCTTTAGCACACGCCATCAAAATATCTTCTATTTGATGCGTTAAAACAGCAATGCCCTTAATGCCGACGGTATTCGCAGAACCTTTAATGGTGTGGGCAATGCGTTGCGCAACATCAATATCTTTCGAGCTTCCCCCGCCCGATTGTAGCCGTTGTATCGCTTCGGAAAACTGTTGCGTATAGATTGGCAGTTCTTGTAATAATAGATCAAGCAGTTCTTTATTAACGTCATCAGGCAACACCAGAGAGATATGATCGTCTGTGGCAACGGTTTCACGGTTGTCTTCTTCAGCGGAAGCCGCATTTAAACCCTTAACCTGCATTTGCGGTAGCAGAGCCGCGCTGGCTTCGGGAGTTAGCGGCTGAATCCAATTCGCGTCACGCATTTGCGCCAATAATTGTTCGCCTGCGCCTTTTTTGCTAAACGCTAACAAATAGGCTTTAACTTCGCTAACCCAGTCGATTAATAAATCACGTTTGTCTACAGTAAAGCCGTCAATGTGTTGTAAATATAGAAAAATATTCGCGTTTACTTGTTTACCAGCCTCCGATAATCCTTCAAAGCCAACCATTGTTGAGGCATTAGTTAAGCGTTCTAATTCTTCACTTGCCAGTTGTAAATGTTCTGTTAGTTTGGCGATTGGCTCATCAAAAGAAACGGCTAGAAAACGGTAATTGAGTAATCCCGCTTCGGTATCTAGCAATTCGACGAGTTCTTGCGCCATTGCTGACAGTGGTTCAACAATTTCGATGTCTTCTTCTATTACTGTGGCATTTAAAATGTTTGATTCATCAGCAGCACTTGAAAAGTCATGTGGCTCGGCATTTTTTGCACTCAGCTCTTCGATAAGTAGTGTTTTGAAAGTAGCAAAATCATCTTCCTCAAGGGGGATGTCTAAATCGGGATGACGCATTATGTTCATAATGCCATCAATAGCCGCTAACGAGTTTTGTCGATAAGCATTGATGAGCGTAGCCCAGTTATCGAGCAAGGCGGGAAGGTCAGAGGTTACAGTAAGCGGAGTGTTTTGCGATAACTCATGTAGTGCTTCAATGAGGAGTAGACTGACACTCTGTAGAGCCGTATAACCCTCAGCGTCCGCTTGATTGGCGAGTTCTTCAATAACAGCAATAGCGTGAATATACGAGGCGGTAGTCTGATGGCTTGTGCTGGTTGAAACCGTCAGGACATCATCAAAAGTGGTTGTTAGCGTAGGCTCTGGTGATTTTTCTTGGAGAGTATTCGATAAAGACCAATCATTGAATGCGGATAGTAACTCAATTTTCGCAATAGCAAATTCGTTTGGTGATAATTCGTATAAAGCATCTTCTAGTAATAAACACGCATCCTGCAAATCATCAAACGTGGTTTGCTCCGCAAGCTTTTCTATCGCACTGATAAAATCTTCAATCGAACTCTCAGCGTTTAGAGGTTCTATAAAAATACCATCGCCTTGGACGGCTTTACCTTCGCGCAATAAGTGCAAACCGAGGTTTAATTTTTCTAAAGTCTCGCTGTGGTCATCGGTTTCGGCTGGCAGATCTTTAGAAATTTGGGTCATGATGCTATTCCTTCCGCTGTATATTGATGACCTAATGTCTTGAATAATTCATCGAACTGAACATTGAACCAGATTTGCCCATCCTGTAAATAGCCACTCGAAACACAGTGTTGCAAGATGGCTGGAAGTATCGGTAGTTGTTTAAGCGGCTGTGAAAAACCATGCCGTATTTCTGGAAGACCATCAATCCAAAATGCCATCGCTTTGTCGCCTTGTCCAATAGCAAATAATTGACGTTTTTTGTGATCGGTTGTTGCAGTTTCACCCAATAATAATTGCAAATCGATAACGGGGACAAGGTTTCCTCTCAAGTTGAGTAAA
The DNA here is from genome assembly GCA_002256685.1 of Methylococcaceae bacterium NSP1-2. Taxonomy (GTDB): domain Bacteria; phylum Pseudomonadota; class Gammaproteobacteria; order Methylococcales; family Methylomonadaceae; genus UBA4132. The sequence goes on from NQJH01000323.1 coordinate 3,840, forward strand.
CCACTGAACCACGCTTCAACGTTGGGTAGTGGGTTGACTCGTAGTTGTTCGATGACCTCACAATAAGTGTCGCTAGTCACCAAAAAACCCAAGCCGCCCACACGAAAACCAAAAACAGTTTCAGTGTGAATGGCTAGATTGGTAGCAGTATTCACTTCGGTTTCCAAT
>NQJH01000324.1 GCA_002256685.1 Methylococcaceae bacterium NSP1-2
ACCGCACAAGCCGCTGTTTCACCGATGATGGCGCAATTAGCCGATGATTATGGTTTGTTTTCTATCTATCATGAGAAATCTCAAGCAGGATTGAGCATTACCGACCAAGCGGGTCAGGTTATTTTTAATACCGCCTACCCTGCCTACAATTATCCGAATTTTGATACCATTCCGCCGGTCATTTTGCAGACCCTGCTTTTTATAGAAAATCGGGAATTACTGAGTCAAGAAAATGTTAATGTAAACCCTGCCATTGAATGGGATCGCTTAGGCTTTGCCGCGTTACAAATGATGGCGCATAAAGTCGGCGTTATCGGCAATGTACCCGGTGGCAGTACGTTGGCAACGCAACTTGAAAAATACCGCCATTCACCTGACGGCTACACACGCTCAATTTCCGATAAATTTCATCAAATGGGTACGGCATCCATACGCGCCTACATGATGGGACCCGATACGCGGGCAATGCGCCAAGAAATCGGCATGGTTTGGTACAAACTTTAATGAAGTCAATAACTTACTAAGCCCAAAAGAACTCAACGAAAAAACGCAACATATCAGCAATCAGCAGGCGCAAATTTATCGGCAGGTGCTTAACATTTTGCTATCGCAACGCAGACCGTCTTATTTTCTTGGCAAAGGCTTTGATGCCCTGCAAAATTTAACCGATAGTTACTTGCGCGTCATGGCAGAACAAGGCGTTATTTCGCCCGCTTTGCGTGATGCAACGCTAAAAGTATCTACCACGCGCTCACTTAAAGCAGATACCAGCCCTGCCCCTACCTTTGATAGCGAAAAAAAGACGCAAACCGTACTGCGTACCCGTCTTGCTAAAATGCTAGATATAAAATCTAACTATGAACTGGATCGCATTGATTTAACCGCTAAAACCTCACTGGATTTTAAGACGCAACAAGCCGTTACCGAAGCACTGCATCAATTGGATCAAGCGGGTAATGCACAGTCTGCGGGTCTCTATGGTAAGAAAATGTTGACCGGCAATGTTGATTTATCGCCAATTACTTACAGTTTGATGCTATTTGAGCGTAGCAAAGTCGGCAATCTATTACGGATTCAAGCCGACAACTACGACCAAGCATTAGACATTAACGAAGGCATCCGCATAGACCTTGGCTCTACCGCCAAATTGCGGACGATGGTGCATTATTTAGAGCTGATTACCGATGTTTATAAACGCTACAAAAATCAGTCTGCACAGCAACTAAGTCAAATTAACATTCATCCGCGCGATTATTTATCAGCATGGGTAATTGAACAACTGAATGCAAATCCTAAGATTAATCTGGAAGACTTACTGAATTTAGCCTTAGATAGAAAGTATTCTGCCAGTCCTGGCGAAGCCTTTTTCACAGGCGGCGGTGTGCATACGTTTAATAATTTTTCTAAGGGTGACAATGGTAAAATCATGCCGGTACGCCAAGCCTTGCGTGATTCGGTCAATCTGGTCTTTATTCGCATGATGCGTGACCTTGCTTATCATCATCTGTATCGACCTGAAGGCATTGCGCGTTGGTTAGAAAGCCCCGATGATCCCAAGCGCAAAGAATATCTACAACAATTTGCTGATAAAGAAGGGCAAGTTTATTTACGGCGTTTTTATGCCCGATACAAAGATAAATCGCCACAAGAAGCAATGGAAATGCTCAGTCAACGGGTATTGGCTAAACCGTCACGGCAAACCATGCTGTATCGCTCTGTTTATCCTAATCGTCCTGTGGAACAACTTAACGATTACCTGACCGACCATTTAAGCAAAGCCGCTTTAGCAGGTGAAGATGTTCAATCACTGTACGATAAATACTCAATAGAAAAATTTGATCTCCAAGACCAAGGTTATATTACCAAGATTCATCCGTTGGAATTATGGCTGGTTCGCTATCTCAACACTCACAATAATGCGACCCTTGAACAAGCCCTAACCGCCAGTGCTGAGCCACGGCAAAACGTCTATCGTTGGCTGTTTAGTAGCCATAGAAAACAGGCGCAACAACGGCGTATCATGACCTTACTTGAGCAAGAAGCCTTCAAAGAAATTCATCACGCATGGAAGCGCGTTGGCTATCCATTTGATGCGTTAACGCCGTCTTATGCCACAGCTATCGGTGCGTCTGGAGATAGACCAGCGGCATTAGCAGAACTCATGGGCATTATATTAAATGACGGCATCAAATTACCCGTAGTGCGCTTTGAAAGCTTACATTTTGCAGAAGGCACACCTTACGAAACCTTAATGGATAAAGCACCCGCGCGTGGACGGCGCATGTTTGCCGCTGAAATTGCCAAAGTGGCTCGCGGTGCGCTGGTGGGTGTCGTTGAAGGTGGAACAGCCTCGCGGGTTAGAGGGGCTTTTCGAGATGCGAATGGTCAAACCCTGACGATGGGCGGTAAAACTGGCACCGGCGATCACCGTAAAGAAGTATGGGGTGCAGGTGGACGTTTAATTGAATCTAAATTTATTAGCCGCGCCGCCGTGTTTACGTTCTTCATAGGTGAGCGTTTTTTTGGTGTCATGACCGCGTATGTAGAAGGCGCGAATGCAGGCAACTACCACTTCACCAGCTCCCTACCCGTCCAAATACTCAGGTCTCTTGAACCCACCTTAGCACCATTGATAAAAGCAACACCCAACGATGAAGTGGTGGTGTTGCCCAACTCAATAGCTGTTAAACAGGTGAAAATGCTTTAGTTCGATAGGGTGGGCTGACGAAGGAAGCCATAGAACCCAATGGCTAAAATTATTGCTACTGCAATAGATTCAAACATCACGTTTTGGGGAACTGAGTACATCAATAACATA
>NQJH01000325.1 GCA_002256685.1 Methylococcaceae bacterium NSP1-2
CTAGAAAATCGTTTGGCAAAATAAATAAATTAAACTGGTTCATAAAATAACCTTCACTGCGTATTTTTTAGTAGGTTAATATAACTGCAAGTAGTATGATATTATTTTATATAATACAAAATTAATGACCGAGGTAATATGATTATTTTGATTGGTGGAGAAAAAGGCGGTACGGGCAAAACAACCTTAGCAACTAATCTTGCTGCGATGCGCGCATTAGCAGGTCACGATGTATTATTAATCGACAGTGATCCGCAAGGTAGTGCTAATTATTGGGCGCAAAACCGTGATGAATTGACCATACAACCGCGTGTCGCTTGTGTGCAGAAATTTGGTAAAGGCTTGGCTATGGAAGTTAAAGACCTCGCCAAACGTTACCAAGATATTATTTTAGATGCCGGTGGACGCGATTCGGTAGAATTACGTTCCGCTTTGGTTGTGGTTGATAAAGTCTATTTACCTATTCAACCGTCACAATTTGACGTATGGACATTAAATTCCATGAATGCGTTGGTTGAAACTGCCAAAGGGTTTAATCCGACCTTACAAGCAAAAGTCATTATCAGCCGTGCATCAACCAATCCATCAGTACAAGAATCCGAAGAAACTCGAAAATTATTAACCGATTTTCCAAACCTTGAACCGTTAGAATTAATTATTCGAGATCGCATTGCCTACCGAAAAGCCGCAAAAGAAGGCTTAGCCGTCACCGAATTAAAACCCAAAGAAGCCAAAGCCAGCGAAGAAATGACCGCCTTATACAACGAGATATTTAATCATGAGTGAATTAAAAAGTAGATTACCTAACAGCACACCAGAAGTTGAACTAGAAGCCTTTCTGACAGGTATCGCCGTCCAAGCCATAGAAGAGACACAGCCAGCCATTTATCCGTGGCAACAACCCCATATTCGTGCCGATGTCACCAAAGTCTATAATCTGCGCTTATCTGAAGCGTATTTACTAAAACTCAAATACATAGCCGAACACACGCCCGACAGTATGCAGAAGTTTTGTTTGGGTGTATTAGAAAAAGCCATTGATGACAAGATTAATGAGATTTTGAAATGATTTTATAGCTATTAGGATTGGATACGTCAGGTCTGGAAACTAACGCGGTATGGATTATTTAAATCCTTGGTTCTATGTGGATTCTGCTGACTTGAATATTTCATAACGTTAAATTTTTTCAATGCTCAAATCGCTCAAAAATTAAAGCTGAACAAGGTGGATTTGCCGTTTATAACTGAGCATCTCTTTTGTTGAGAGCGAGTCTGATTTACTGCATACTGTACCTGCATGAAAACTCAGCATTTTATTATTTATTATGGAGAAAGGTATGGTTATGTTTGCTCGTGTGTTAAGTGTGTCTGTCTTAGCGGTATTTGCTAGCACTGCTCAAGCGGTGAGTTTTGATTGTCAAAAAGCCAAAACCTTTATTGAAAAAGCAATTTGTCAAAATCCAGACCTGTCTGAGTTGGATGATGAGTTAGGTTCACAGTATCAAATGGCTCTGACCAATAATAAAAAACCTGAGGTTTTTAAAAAGCAACAACTGACGTGGTTAAAACAACGTGATACCTGTCAAACCGTTGATTGTGTAAAGAAAGCCTATAAACAACGTATTGCTACACTGGTTAAGTACAATAACAATCCCGATAATTTCAAACCCGATATGGGCGGTGAGTAACGCTTATGTGCTTAGCCATTCCTGCAAAAATTATCAGTGTGTCTGAAAATGACGATGATCTGCAACGCATGGCGCGGGTGGATTTCTCAGGTGTGATTAAAGACATTAGTTTGGCGTATTTGCCCGAAGCCAAGGTAAATGATTATGTGATTGTTCATGCGGGTCTGGCTTTGTCGATATTGGATGAAGACGAAGCACGCATTACGCTTGCCGCGTTTGCCGAGTTAGCCAATGTTCAATAAACTCGCCTTTCGTGATCCAGTCGTTGCCAAACAATTAGTCGCCGCTATTCAACACATCAGCACCCAACCGTGGGCGATTATGGAAGTGTGCGGTGGTCAAACCCATAGCATTATTCAATACGGTATCGACCAATTACTGCCCGATAACATCCGTTTAATTCACGGACCGGGTTGCCCTGTCTGCGTTACCCCGTTGGAATATATCGACAAAGCCCTAGCTATTGCCAACGTGCCGAACATTATTTTCTGTTCGTTTGGCGATATGTTGCGTGTGCCAAGTTCTCATCAAGATTTACTCAGTATCAAAGCCCAAGGCGCGGATATTCGTATCGTCTATTCGCCGTTGGACGCGCTGAAAATCGCTCAAGACAATCCGAATCGTGAGGTGGTATTTTTTGCCGTCGGTTTTGAAACCACTGCGCCGACCACCGCCTTAGCCGCCCAACAAGCCAAACAACTGGGCTTGAAAAACTTTTCCCTTTTAACCTGTCATGTCTGCGTACCGCCTGTGATGCA
>NQJH01000097.1 GCA_002256685.1 Methylococcaceae bacterium NSP1-2
GGTATTTGGGATGGTGTATTAATTAGTGCGCGTGAAGGCGTAGAAGTCAAAGCGGTTGCCAAAGGCAAAGTAGCCTACGCAAATCCGCTGCAAGGTTATGGTTCATTAATCATTATCGATCATGGTCGAGGCTATATGACCGTTCATGGTTTTAATCAAAGTCTTTACAAGCGCGTAGGTGACTTAGTTGAGGCTGGAGACGTAATTGCTTCCGTGGGAAAAAGTGGTGGACGTAAAGAGTCTGGATTATATTTTGCAATACGCAAACAAGGGTTGCCAATTGATCCGCTTGAGTGGTGTGTAAAACAAAACACTAGCAAATGAGTTAATTGATACATAAACTATTTTTAAGAAATTGAGGATTTGGGGTTTTAAGGCACATGCTAAAAAAGAAAAATATTTTTATTTTATCCTTAGGGATTATGTTGGGTGTTTTTATGGGCATCTGCGGCAGTGTCTTTGCTGAGAAAGACGATGAGCCTCCTATTCCTGTTACTGCTCCTGTTACGACAGAAGCAATCCCTTATGAAGATTTGCGGACGTTTACCGAAATTTTTGGGCGCATCAAAAAAGATTATGTCGAGCCTGTTTCGGATAAAAAATTACTCGAAGATGCCGTCAAAGGCATGTTGAGTGGACTTGACCCGCACTCTGCTTATTTAGATGCCGAAGAATACCAAGAGTTAAAAGAAGGTACATCGGGACAGTTTGGTGGTTTAGGTATTGAAGTCACGATGGAAAATGGTTTTATTAAAGTCGTTTCGCCGATTGATGATACCCCCGCGCAAAAAGCAGGCATCAAAGCAGGCGACCTGATTATTAAACTTGATGATAAGCCGGTAAAAGGCATGACCTTAACCGAAGCGGTTAAACACATGCGTGGCGAACCAGGTAGTAAAATAAATCTTCTTGTGGTTCGTGAAGGCGCAGATGCACCACTGAAAATAACCATCACGCGTGACATTATTAAAGTTAAAAGTGTCAAAAATCGGATGCTCGAAAAAAACTATGCGTATGTGCGTATTAGTAGTTTTCAATCCGGCACTGGTGACGCGCTTAAAGAAGCACTGGCTAGCTTGAAAAAAGAAAATGGCGGTACTTTAAAAGGCTTGGTACTGGATTTACGCAATAATCCGGGTGGTGTGTTAAATGCAGCCGTCGAAGTCAGTGATGCGTTTATGAAAAGCGGCTTAATCGTGTACACAGAAGGACGCATTGCTAACTCACAAATGCGGTTTAGTGCCGCGCCTGATGATTTAATCGATGGGGCACCAATAGTGGTGTTAATCAACGCAGGTTCGGCATCGGCTTCAGAAATTGTTGCCGGCGCACTGCAAGATTCTAAACGCGCCATCATCATGGGTGAAAAATCGTTCGGTAAAGGTTCAGTACAAACCATATTGCCTACTAACACTGGCTCTGCGGTTAAGCTAACTACTGCACGTTATTTCACGCCATCAGGACGCTCTATTCAAGCCAAAGGTATTGAACCCGATGTCGCGTTAGCGAATGTAAAATTGGAATCGTTAGATAAAGATAAAACCGACTTTAAACCGGTTAAAGAAGCCGATTTATCGCATCATTTAGAAAAAATTAAAGGTGCCGATGATGAGAAAAAAGAGGTTATCGATAAAGACAAATCAATTGAGGATAAACAAGACGATTCAGACAAAGACAATGAAGCGGCTAATGAGAAAAAGGATGATTTGGAGAAAGCTGTCCTAGACACTAAAGATTATCCGTTGTATGAAGCGTTGAACCTATTAAAAGGTATCAGCATCATGCGTAAATAATCGCAGTTTATTCTCGTCAAATCAAAGCCCACGGTTTTAGAAACCGTGGGCTTTTTTTTTTGAAAGATATTATAGCGGTAGAGCGTTAAATCTGCGTATCAGTGTGATTTGGCTGAACCTAAATTATGTGGCATTATCTAACCAAAACGAACATTAGACTCTAAAATTCAAGAAGATAACCATGGCAAATCCAAAAACAATTGCAAAAACTGAGTCAGAAGAACCTACCCGCAGACTTTAGCCAGTTTTGGCGAAGCGACAGTAAAAAGGATTTATGGAGACTTTACGTCGCCGCACAGCTCACAATGGAAAAAGGTTTTAAATAAATATGCCATAAAACCAGTTCAACAGTTTGCTTACACAACGGGTAAAAATGCGACCGATAGCACCTTAATAATTGATGCAATGGATTTACTCTATACGCGGCGATTTGATGGATTTTGCCTCGTTTCAAGTGATAGCGACTTTACCGGATTAGCCTTACGAATAAGAGAAGAAGGCTTAATGGTCTTAGGATTTGGTGAGAAAAAAACCCCAGAAGCGTTTATAAATGCCTGTCATAAATTCGTACCGACTGAATTATTGCGCCCTGTTACCGCACAAAAATCAGAAAGAATCACGCCAGAAATACAAGAATCCTCTTCCGAAGATTCGCCTAAGGATTTTATTTTGAATGCCCTTGAAAAGATTTGTAAGGATGGTGGTTGGACAAATCTTGCCAATCTGGGTAATTATTTGACCAAGTTAAAGCCAGACTTCGATGTGCGGCTATATGGATTTAAAAGCCTTGGTGCGATGGTCAAAGCCCACAAAGATATTTTTGAAATAGAAGAGAAAAGCACCTCTGATTCACCTGCTAAAGTGCTGTATATTCGTAAAAAATTGAGCTGAGTATTATGCCCTTAAATGCTTACACTGAAGCCGAACGCGCTGCCATTTACCGTGTCATTTATGAACGCCGTGATATGCGTCATTTTTTATCCGATGCTATCGACCCCGAATTATTAACGCGCTTGCTACAAGCCGCGCATCACGCGCCTAGCGTGGGTTTTATGCAGCCGTGGCGGTTTATTCGCATCACGCAGCCCGAATTGCGCATCGCAATACACGCATTAGTTGAACAAGAACGTATAGCCACCGCTAACGCCTTAAACGAGCGCGAAGATGAATTTATGAAGCTGAAAGTGGAGGGTATATTAGAATGCGGCGAGGTTTTAATCGCCGCGTTATGTGATAAACGTGAACACTATATTTTTGGTCGGCGGACATTGCCAGAAATGGATATTGCTTCATTGTCATGCGCGATACAAAATATGTGGCTAGCAGCACGGGCGGAAGGCATTGGTTTGGGCTGGGTGTCGATGTTTGAACCTGAGGCTTTAAAAACCTTGTTAAATATGCCCCAAGACAGTCAGCCACTGGGCGTGTTGTGCTTAGGGCATGTCAAACAATTCTACGATAAACCGATGCTGGAACAGCAACACTGGGCAGAGCGTCAAGACCTGAGCAATCATCGGATTTAATAATACGCCGAATAAGGGATATAACAAACCTGCGGCAACAGGAATGCTAAGGGTGTTGTAAACAAACGCGCCAAATAGGTTTTGTTTAATATTAATCACCGTGGCTTTAGACAAAGCAATCGCTTCGGGGACTTTGACTAATGAACCTTGCAAAATAACGACATCGGCACTTTCAATCGCAACATCCGTGCCTGTCCCGATAGCAAAACCGACATTGGCTTGCGCCAGTGCAGGGGCATCATTAATACCATCACCGACCATACCAACAATCTCGCCTTGTTGTTGCAGGTCTTTGACAACAATGGCTTTATCCTGTGGTAATACCTGCGCTCTCACTTCGGTAATACCTGCTTGTTTAGCAATTGCATGAGCGGTGATAGGATTATCGCCTGTCACCATAATAATGCGTATGCCTAAGTGTTGCAGGTGCTGCACAGCGATAGCAGAATCTTTTTTAATTGGATCAGATACCGCAATAATCCCAACTACGCGCTGATTGACTGCTAATAACATCGGTGTTTGACCTCTGAGGGCAAACTGTTCAAGTTGCGTGGTGTATTCGGTGTGTGCCACGCCGTGTTCTACCATTAACGCGCTGTTGCCGAATAATAGAGCTTGCTCATTGATTTGCCCACTGACTCCATGACCTGCGCTGGCAGAAAATTTTGTTACTTTAGTCAGTGTGAGTTGTTTTTGTTCAGCGGCGGCTAAAATCGCGGCGGCTAATGGATGTTCTGAGCCTGATTCGATACTGGCAGCAAGTTGTAACACCTCATCTTCACTCAAATCAGCGAGAGCCGAAACAGCGGCAACCGTCGGTTTGCCTTCGGTAACAGTGCCAGTTTTATCCAGCACTAAACAACTAATTTTCCCCGCCGTTTGCAGGGCTTCACCTTTACGAATCAATATACCCGATTGCGCAGCTCTTCCGACTGCCACCATCACCGAAATAGGCGTAGCTAAACCCAACGCACAAGGGCAAGCAATCACTAACACGGTCATCGACGTGACAAACGCATAACCCAACGAGGGATCAGGACCAAAAGCGTACCAAATCAAAAAGGTGAATACCGATATGGCGACCACAGCAGGGACAAACACAGCAGAAATTTTATCGGCTAAACGGGCAATTTCAGGTTTACTACTTTGTGCTTGCCGTACACTGTTAATGATTTGGGCTAACGCGGTATCTCGACCAATGCGGGTGGCAGTAAATAAAAAACTTCCTGTCTGATTCATCGTACCCGCCACTACCAGCATTCCAACGGTTTTTTCGACGGGCAGTGATTCACCGGTTAGCATCGATTCATCGACACTAGAATGCCCTTCGATTAACACACCATCAACGGCGATTTTTTCACCCGGTCTAACGCGCAAAGTTTCGCCTAAACCAACGTGTTCAATGGCAATGTCTACTTCTTCGCCGTCTCTAATCACGCGAGCTGTGCGCGGTTGCAAGCCAATTAATTGTCGAATTGCCGAAGACGTACGCCCTCTGGCTAAGGTTTCCAACCCCGTACCTAAATTGATAAATGCCAAAATCACCACGGCTGCTTCAAAATACGCATGAGTGGCTATGTTAGGCAATAAGTTTTGATAATCAATGACGATACAGGAATATATCCACGCTGAACCCGTACCTAAGGCAATCAGGGTATCCATATTGGCTTGCTTTAACAGCAACGATTTATACGCGCCTTTATAAAAATGCTCACCCGAATACGCCAATATACCCAGTGTAATCAACGCCACAATAGGCCAAAACCATTTCCCTGCGGCTGATCCCATATCAGGCATCCAGCCCAGCATATCAATGAGCATCAAAAACGCCCCAAAGCCACCTGCGACTTTGGCTTTTTGCATCAATTGTTGATAGCGTTGGTGTTCTTGTTGTTCTTGGTCAGCGGGGTCTTCCAAGCCTTCCATAATGGCAGCATCATAGCCTGCGTCTTTAACCGCCTTCGTTAACTGTTCAGGATCACCATGCCCTTTGACTAACGCGGAATGGTCGGCAAAATTAACCGTGACTTCGGTGACACCGTCCACGGCGGCTAATGCACCTTCCACCGCGCTGACACAACCCGCACAGCGCATTCCTAAAATGGATAAGCGGATGCCTTCCGCTGTTTGATCTTCAGACATAAAACCCCCTAAACGAATGAGTTACTCGACGGTAAAACCCGCCTGAGTGATAACATTTTTAATAGCGTCCAAATTAACTTTTTCACCGTCAAATTCAACAATGACTTCGTTATTTTTGAAAGACGCAGTGACCGCGCTGATACCCTCAACGGATTGTAGTTTGTCTTTAACATTGGTTTCACAACCGCCACATTTCATACCCGTCACGGTTAATACAACAGATTCAGTCATTTTCGTTCTCCTTAAAGTGTTTAGTAAGCAGGTTAATCATACTCGATATACTGGATTTTAAGGATACCTATACAAAATATCTCCTTAGCTATAGTTAGTGCCAATGAATCAACAGCGTCAACAAGAGGGTGCCTCTGTTTGAACGAGATGCAGAACAAACATTAAGTTTGAGCAAAGCCCAACTTTGATTCAATTTGGTGCAACACCAGAAAATTTGTTCAAAAACAGGCAGTTTTCGCACCCACTTAAAATGCGCAATTCTTTTAGCCGTTATTTTAATGGGCATTTTCATTGTAGTTGCTCGATTATATAAATTTATGGCATAACCTTTGCTTAGTAAGAAGACAGGAAAAGTTCGACTTAAAGATGTCCTTTTTTACCTGACTTTTTAATCTGCTGAGGTTGCTATGAAATACGCCAAAATTTTTACGCTAAGAAAACCAATGATCGCCTGTTTTACCGCACTTACATTGCTGTCATTTTCTGTTGTACCTGTTACCAATGCCGCTGAAAAGCTGGAAAAACCCAATCTTAAACTTGGCTTTATTAAACTCACTGATATGGCACCGTTCGCCATTGCTTACGAAAAAGGCTTTTTTAAAGACGAAGGACTGAATGTACAGTTAGAAGCGCAAGCCAACTGGAAAGTAGTATTAGATAGAGTGGTGAGCGGTGAACTAGACGGTTCACACATGTTAGCACCCGTGCCGTTAGGGGCAAGTGTCGGTTTTGGTGCTAAAGCCGATATTATTACTGCGTTTAGTATGGGCTTAAACGGTAGTGCGATTACCGTATCCAATGATATTTGGAAACAAATGAAGCCAAATGTCCCTGTGAAAGACGGTGTTGTGGTGCATCCGATTAAAGCTGATGCACTAAAACCAGTCGTCGATTTATACAAAAGCAAAGGCAAACCTTTTAACATGGCAATGACCTTTCCTGTGTCTAGCCATAATTTTAAATTGCGTTATTGGTTAGCAGGGGGCGGTATCTCCCCCGGTTATTATGCACCGCCACAAGATACCTCAGGACAAGTGGATGCCAGCGTGATGTTGTCAGTGACACCCCCTCCACAAATGCCAGCAACGATGGAAGCAGGCACTATTTTTGGTTTTTGTGTCGGTGAGCCGTGGAATCAACAAGCGGTCGCAAAAGGCGTGGGTGTGCCTGTCATTACCGATGACGAGATGTGGAAAGATATTCCCGAAAAAGTTTTCGGTGTCAATAAAGCGTGGGCAGAGAAAAATCCTAAAACCCATGTTGCAGTGGTAAAAGCCTTGATTCGTGCGTCGATGTGGTTGGATGCTGACAATAATAAAAACCGCGCCGAAGCGGTGAAAATTTTGTCACAAAGTAAATATGTCGGTGCCGATGAAAAAGTCATTGCTAACAGCATGACGGGTACGTTTGAGTATGAAAAAGGCGACAAACGCGCCTTACCCGACTTCAACTTATTTTTCCGTAATAACGCCACTTATCCGTATTACAGTGGCGCGGTTTGGTATTTAACCCAAATGCGTCGTTGGGGACAAATCAACGAATATAAAGACGACGCGTGGTATATCGATACTGCCAAAAAAGTCTATCGTCCTGATATTTATATGCTGGCGGCTGATGCGCTTGTTGCTGATAAAAAAGCCAAAGCAGAGGATTTTCCCGCTAAAACCGAGACCGGTTTTAAACCTGAACAAGCTTACTTTATTGATGGTGTTGCCTTTGATGGCACGAAACCAAATGACTATCTGGCTAAATTTGCCATTGGTTTGAAAGGCAAGCAAGTGGTGGCTGGCGGTAAAGTGACGGGTGAATAATCACTTTCGAAGATCTCCGAAGTTTTGAAAACTTCGGAGGTCTGGCTTCAAATCATAAACGGTGACCAACATGAACAATAAACTGATTAAATTTTTTAACCTCGCTGGATTAACATGGTTTGTACCCATAGTCAAAATCTGTGCAGGTGACAATCCTACGCAACAAATTCGGCAAATGTGGCTGATTATCGGCGTGCCGATTGTGGCTTTTATCATTTTTTTAAGCTTGTGGAGTGCGTCCGCTAGTCGAATCAATACTAGCTTAGGTGCGATTCCAGGTCCTAGCGCGGTGTGGCATGAATTTGGCGGCTTATTGGATGAACACACCGCCGAACGGCAAAAAGAACAAGAGTTTTACCAGCAGCAACTGCAAGAAAATCAAGAAACCTTAACTAAAGACCCTAAAGCTGAAGTCAATACTTTTGTTTATACCGGTAAATCAACCTATTTAGATCAAATTTTCACCAGTCTGTACACCGTTTTTACTGGTTTTATTCTGGCTACGCTGCTTGCTGTACCGTTGGGGATTTTATGCGGTATGAGTGAGACCTTTCGCACCGCATTGAATCCGTTGATTCAAATCTTTAAACCTGTTTCACCATTAGCATGGTTGCCTATTGTGACCTTAACAGTGAGTGCGTTATACCAGACCAGCGATGATTCGTGGTTTGATAAATCGTTTTTAACCTCAGCGATTACCGTGACGTTATGTTCTTTGTGGCCAACCTTGATTAATACCACCGTTGGTGTCGCGTCGATTGATAAAGATTTAGTCAATGTTGGCAAAGTATTACGCTTGAGTTGGAGTACGCAAATTAGAAAAATCATTCTGCCATCGGCGTTACCGTATATTTTTACCGGTATGCGCTTGTCATTGGGCGTGGGTTGGATGGTGTTAATTGCCGCCGAAATGTTGGCACAAAATCCCGGTCTTGGAAAATTTGTCTGGGATGAATTTCAAAATGGCAGTTCACAATCGCTAGGTAGAATTATGGTCGCCGTGTTTACCATCGGCATTATAGGTTTTGCATTAGATCGCGTGATGCAAACCTTGCAAAATCTGTTTTCTTTCGGTAAACCCCAGTAGGTGATGTGATGTCGGTCATTCAATTGAAAAATATGTCACAACCCGTACCAGAGCATAATTTGATGAATCCATCTAATGATGAAGCACAGCCCGTCATCGAACTTAAAGAGGTTTGTAAAAGTTACGGTGACGGTAATCAGCGCAGTTCCATACTGAAAAATATTAATTTACAGGTGAAAGACGGTGAGTTTATTGCCATCGTTGGTTTTTCAGGCAGTGGCAAAACCACGTTGATTTCCTTAATTGCCGGTTTACTAAAAGCCGACAGTGGCGACGTATTAAAACAAGGTAAAGCGATCACTGAACCCGGTCCTGACCGTGGCGTAGTTTTTCAAAATTATTCATTAATGCCGTGGTTGACAGTGTACGAAAACGTTGCGTTGGCAGTGGATCAGATTTTTAAAGACTGGTCAGCGGCACAACGTAAAGCCCATACTGAAAAATATATTCAAATGGTCAGCTTAACGCCCGCAATGCACAAAAAACCAGCTGAATTGTCAGGTGGTATGCGTCAACGGGTCAATGTGGCGCGTGCGTTAGCCGCCAGCCCTGATATTTTATTGCTAGATGAACCGTTAAGTGCGTTAGACGCACTGACACGCGGCAATCTGCAAGATGAAATTTTACAAATTTGGCAACAAGAAAAGAAAACCGTGATTTTAATCACCAATGATGTCGATGAAGCTATTTATATGGCGGATCGTGTTATTCCATTAAACCCCGGTCCTGATGCCACTTTTGGTCCTGATTTTCACATTGATATTCCGCGTCCGCGTGATAGAACTGCGTTAAATCACAACGCGGAATTTAAAAAACTGCGTGCTGAAATTACCCGTTATTTAATGGCAATCGGCATGGAAAAAGCGGGCGAAATCGTTAAAGAGCAAATCGTATTACCCGATGTACGCCCTAATACGCAGCATGATTATGCGATATTAAAAAAACCCGCCGCGCATGATTTAGGTAAACCGCGTTATTTAGAATTTTCGCGCTTGTCAAAAATTTATCCTACCCCGAATGGTAACAGCACCGTTAAAGTGGTCGATGGCTTTGACATGATGCTGAAAAAAGGCGAATTCATTTCCATTATTGGGCATTCGGGTTGTGGTAAATCCACCGTATTATCAATGACGGCAGGTTTAACCGACATTTCCGAA
>NQJH01000326.1 GCA_002256685.1 Methylococcaceae bacterium NSP1-2
ATGGTTCGGTATGCCATGGTTTTATCGCGCTTGACCGTAGGCGCAGTGCTGCTACACGCATTCAACACGAATGCGATCGCCAGCAAAAGCCAAATCCGCATAAATAATCGATTCATTATTTTATTGAGTTAATTCAGCGTTGATCGGTTTTGAGATAGTGTTTTTGCGTATTCTGGTTAAATTGAACACCAAAACCTAACGCATCGGTGGAAATGAATTTCCCCCCAAGACTAATGACAACAAAACCCTCAAAGTGTTCAACATGAGCTAAGGAAATCATTTTTTTCGCATAGATTCTCTTTTCAACACATCCGGTGCGCATAGTGCATCAGCCGATCTAAAATGGCGGCGGCCAAGGTATTGTCACCAATAGCTTGATATTATCGTTTCTATCGTTTTGTAGGTAAGTAGTTGACTGATAATGACTGTTGCAGATTGCTCCATCATTCCGATCGAGGCTGAACCCAAAGCCAGAGTCGAAGAAAGGAAATCGAAACAGTTCAATGTCAATTGGGCTTTTTCACTTGGTGAAGCTGCTTTTTCCTGAATGGCAGCAATGGGTCGGGTGCTGATAGTGGGTACCCCCGCTATTTTTACCCCAAAAAAACTGAATGGCTGATAGCAATTTTTGTTTTATATCTTATTTATCTTTATTTCACTATGAAAAAACCAAAAACACCTACAGAAAAGCCAGAACCTAAAACTAAAACTGAACAGGCCATTGCACCTGTCGTCACAAAAGCAAAGCCTAAAAAGCCAAGTCCAATTCAGAAAGCCCCTAAAAAAGCTCAAGCCGTGGCTCCCAAATCGATTGAGTCGACACCAGGAATGACTAATCCTGAACGCGTCGGTTTGACCGCAGGCAGCATTTGGCATTACTTGACTGAAAATGGCGCTACCTCTGTTGCAAAGTTGGTTAGAGAGCTTACGGAAGAAGAAAAAATCATCCAACGTAGTATTGGCTGGTTAGCTCAGGAAGGTAAAATAACGCTCGACGTCGTTGATCGGGTTGAGACCATAGAGCTGAAAGAATAACTTTCTATTATGATGGTAAAATTGTCGGTAAATGTAAGCGGCAAAAAGCTACAGAAGTGTCGTCTCCTCTATCGGTTTTTTACTTGAATATCAGCTTGAAGAATTGTTACATCATTAATT
Source organism: Methylococcaceae bacterium NSP1-2 (assembly GCA_002256685.1). Taxonomy (GTDB): domain Bacteria; phylum Pseudomonadota; class Gammaproteobacteria; order Methylococcales; family Methylomonadaceae; genus UBA4132. Next base: position 1,156 of record NQJH01000326.1, read on the forward strand.
AATGATCTGTGCTGATAAATTTTGAAGCTGTCTGTTGGCAAATATTCGACGCTCTGTTACACATCAGCTCGATTGTTATTCATCAATTGACAGCACTTCACCCCAAGCGCATCATTCTGAAACTAACTATTTCCACCAAAGGAAAACGCGATGACCGTCCAATTGACCGACCACCAGATCAATGTATTCAAGACGAAACTGAACGATCGTTTCATGGCGTTGCGACGGGAAATCAGTGCGGAATTACTGCGCTCCGACGAGGAACAATACGGCGATCTGGCCGGTCAAGTGCACGACTCGGGCGAGGTAGCACTGGCCGACCTGCTGGTGGACATTGAACTGGCCTCCATCGACCGCCACGTCCAGGAAATACGTGACATCGACGCCGCCTTGATGCGCATCGCCGAAGGCAGCTACGGCAAATGCTACGACTGCCAGGAGCCCATCGTTATTGAGCGCCTGGAGGCCTATCCCACTGCCCGGCGTTGCATCGCCTGCCAGGAGGCTCATGACCGCACCTTTGCTCACGGCGGGCAGCCGTCGTTGTGATGGCAAATGGCTACAGTGTGAAAGAATGGAGGCTGGTCTTCATCAATACCTGCCCGGGTGCGCGTTAGTTGCGGGAAAACCCCTACTCGAAAACATCGAATAAGGATTTTGTGTGTACTGTCCCTTTGGTTAAGAGTTATTTCTTCATCGGACGGGTATGATCTATCGCTATGCAGCTGAAGCAGTTTTGCTTTTACATCTCGCATTTATCGTATTTGCAGTGCTGGGCGGTTTACTGACAGTTTGGTGGAGGGCAGTCCTTTTTTTCATCTTCACTCCTTGGTGTGGGGTGTATTCGTTGAACTTACCAGTCGAATATGTCCCTTAACAAGCCTAGAGAATACGCTTCGTATAAAGGCAGGGACTGCTGGGTACAGTGAAAGCTTTGTGGAGCACTATCTGCTTGGAGTCATCTATCCTGACGGTCTCACAAGAGAAATACAATACTTCCTTGGTGCTCTCGTTGCCATCATCAATTTCATCATTTACCTCTGGCTTTTCTATTACTTGCGTCAAGGGAAGCGGAAAGATATATAACTTACCTCAAAGTGACTAAGAATTGGCCAGCATTTCGATGATGAGATTTATGAGCAGCTATAGCCTTTAGCGGATGATCTTAATCTCAATAAACCCTAGCTCAAATAATACCCCAACCGCAGCATCCAGGTGCTTGAGCGGAAAAAGCGATTGGCAGAGGTTAAGAAGAAGTTGCGGTATTTTGGTCACGGTCGGGGGTCGGATAGGGGTAGAGAACGGCTTTCACCGTCCCCTCCCTCCGAACCCGGTGTGCAGTTTTCCCGCGACGGGCTCTCCAGTCAGTTGTTTCCACATCGGGATTGGCACGCCGATCTATGGGCTTTTGACATCGTGAATAGCCCAAGATTAGCGAAGAAAGCATTCGGCCATTGTTTATGATCGCGCAGGCATCGTCCCTGACCCGGTCGGTGCTTTTGTCGGCGCAACATTGCCCGCAAGCGACGGCGAACAAAACCATCGATTGTCGAGAATGTGAACCGGTGAGCGTGTTGGAAGTATCCGTACCATCCTCTCAGGGTTGGATTGAGTGAGGCAATCACGTACTCGATGGAATTCCCCTCGTTACGCTTCGTCTTGGCGCGAATCTTGTCCTTTAGGGACATCAGACTTTTCTTGCGCACCCAACGCTTTCCTGCTTCAAAC
>NQJH01000327.1 GCA_002256685.1 Methylococcaceae bacterium NSP1-2
TTCACTTTTTTGCCCAGTTTTCTATTTATTTTAGCGGGTGGTCCGTTAGTTGAATCAACCCACGGTAATTTAAAATTTACCGCGCCGTTATCCGCCATTACTGCCGCTGTCGTCGGTGTGATTGTTAATCTAGCGGCGTTTTTTGCTTGGCATATTTTTTGGCCAGAAGGTTTCTCAGGTCATTTTGATAGCCTTGCGGTATTGATTACCGCCGCTGCGTTATTGGCATTATTTCGTTATAAACTGGGGATTATTCCCGTTATCGCCGTGTGCGGAATGGTGGGATTATTGGTTTCTTTACTACCGCTATCATGAGGCTACAGATAGGTTTTTCGGCTCATTAACTGCCATATAGCGATTAAACAGCATAACCAGCATATTAATTTCATCTTGTTTAGGTCTGCTCCACCCTTCTAGCCCTAAATCGGCTAACACTTGTCGCCCTTGACTGTCTTGTCCCATATTCAGTAAAACTTCTGTGATCGCTTTGCCGACTTCGGCACAATGTGGCGCGGCGCAAAATAGGTGGAAAGCAAAACCCGTTTCGCTGTGATCTATTTTGCGTAACATATTGCGCGTTAAGCTCGATAAACCTTGATAGGTTTCGCTTGCCATGAACAGAATGTCCGCTTGACCTTTAATCAACATTTGCAGAGCTTTAATGTCATGCCCAGAAAATGTGTAATCTAACTGCGTGGTGTTAGCTTCTTCTTCCAGTAAAAAACGTCCTAACAAATAGACAAAATTATCAGGCGTGGCGGTGATAACTTTACCACCGTGAAAGTCACTGATTTTTTGTCGCGGGTCATCAGCGCGAACTAATAACGTGACTTCGTCGGTTTGATTCAGAGGATGTAACAACGGACTGAACTGGTTTTCCATTAGCAGCCGTGTTGCATCAAACGGATTGGTAAAAACGATGTCCATTTGTTCAATCTTACTACGCTGTTCACCCATCGCACCATGCACTAATTCCAAATGCACTTCACGTCCTAATTGGCGTTGTAAATAGGTGTTAAAAAAATACCAACCGTTCATTTGGTAGCTATTTTGTGCCTCTACCCACAACTTAAGTTTGCCATCATTGCTAGCGGCAGAATGAATCGGCGCAATCGAGGCGGCATTACTCGTTTGAGCATTTGGTATGATCAAAGCAGGGGCTGATTTTTGCTCATCATTAAGAAAACGCGTTAAGCCCGTCATTTTAAATAACACGCCAATCATGCGATTAACATTAGTCACGTTGATACTGATGTCTTGTTTTTGCCAGTGTTCAAACAATTTAAGCAATTGCGCTAAACCCATTGAGTTGACACGTTGAACTAAAGCAAAATCCAATTCTGCTGCACAGTTAGCGGGCAAAATATAAAGCGTTTCTAAACTAGCAATGGCTTCAATATCAACCGTACCAATGAGCGTAAATTGTTGGGCTAATGCGTGCGTTGAAGGTTGTGGTTGAATCTGTAACATAATAAATTACTCCGTTTTATTAACTGTTGATGTTCTCATGGACTTCGTTGTGATAAAGGAACTGAAAGCCATTTTCAGCGACTTCATCAAAGGGATTGTTTAAATCCAAAAAGGCACTTACTTGCGTTTGCTTGTAAGGAATAACGCGCAATTGTAAATAATCGGACATACGCCACGTTAGATAAAGTCCGCCACCGCCCACGCCGGCATCCAAGCCTACGCCTTGAATGTGACGAGCAAGCCGATTGAGAAATACCGTTGGTGTTAACGTTCCCCAACTGTCTGTCAGAGAAATACCTAACAAACTGTCTTGAATTGACAAACTCAAGCGTAATACTTCACCTGCACTCAAGGCGCGTACTGTGCCTTTGGCATAAAGCTGTCGTCCTTTACCATCGCGTGGCGCGGCGTAAAGTCCGTTTTCAATCAGCTCATCCAATAGTAATACCACGGCATCTAAACGATCAGGATTCGGTAGCGATATATCTTGTAGCCAAGATTCCACATCATTCAGGACAAAGGCTTTGTCATCGCTGTGATTAAAATAGAATTCACGGTGCTGAGTAGGATGACGCAGATAGGCGACTAAATCATCATTGTTTATGTGTTGATGTTGTCTGAGCAAATTATTCCAGCCTAATTGGGTGTTAATGGCGTGATTGCGTGGCAATACGCGTCGAATACCTTGTTTAGACAGGTTGGGAATTAAATCAGAAAAATTTGCTTCGGCGATAAAAACCAAATTTTGGCGCATGATGTTCGGGGCGATTGAATTCGGATTAGCGCGATAAAAACTATCGATAATCCGCACTAAATCAAATTCGTGCTGCTCGTTTTCGGCAACGGTGGCTTTTTTATGGTGTCGTTCAAAGTGTTCCACGAAAAAAATAGTGACATCGTCATCAAAATGGCTGTGTCCGACATGGGAGGCTAAACTGGCGAGTAAATTATCGCGTAAGGTTTCGGCATCA
>NQJH01000098.1 GCA_002256685.1 Methylococcaceae bacterium NSP1-2
ACTTGGCAAGCTTTCTAAACTGTCAAAGTTATGTGGTTATATAATAAAAATACACTAGGGTGAGGAAGAACAATGAGTAATGAAGAAAATACTGAAAAAGCTGTAGATACTGAAAAAACGGTAGAATCAGCAACAAACAAAGTTGGCAACATAATTTCCCTTATGTTGAGTTTAAAGGAAAAAAATCCAAAAGTATTTTTTGGTGCTATCGGTGGCGTAGTAGTGTTGCTGATTTTAATAATGAGCGGCGGTGATGAAGCAAAAGTCGTTTCAGGACCTAAGATTAAAAACTTGGCGGTAGGGCAAAAATATGTGCTAAAAAGTGCTAACAGTTATGATCCTGCCGCCACCGTTCGATTAGTCGGCGTACCCGGAGCTATCGCTGCGTATGATGACACCGAAGAAGCAGATAGAAATGCGTCGTGTCAGCATATTGCCCAAGGAACACCGGTATCGGTAGTAGAACTTCAAGATGCTTACGGAACAAAAAATGCGTTTGTTAAAGTGCAGATGGAAGAGGGTGAATGTAAAGGTAAAGACGGCTGGGCTTTAGCTATCGATGTACAATAAGAAATAAAGCTTGACGTTGTAAAAAAATAAAGTATAATAACCAAATAAATTGAATTGCGGGAATAGCTCAGTGGTAGAGCACAACCTTGCCAAGGTTGGGGTCGCGAGTTCGAATCTCGTTTCCCGCTCCAAAGAATTTAAAAAGCCGCGATAATTCGCGGCTTTTTTATTTCAGTTTTAAGGCTGCGTAGCAAAATGGTTATGCAGTGGCCTGCAAAGCCATCTACGCCAGTTCGATTCTGGCCGCAGCCTCCAATTACTGTCAAATAAACCGTTAACACGGTTGTCAGATTCTATCTGCTACACACAAACTCACCGTTGTCCATTCGACAAACTTAATACGCATTACCCCCTACTGGTTTTTAACTTCGCACCTAAACTGATGAAATTCAGTTAAACCACCCCGCTGTCATCCTTTTTCTCTTATGTCGATTTTTATTTATCGAAAAATCAATCCTGTTCGTATTTTTGGTGGACAATGTATATCATTAGTTATTCAGCCTCTAACCAGTAATTATCATGTCACTAAAAATTGCCATTGCTCAAATTAACTTCTTAGTCGGCAATATTGCCGCCAATGTCCAACATATTATAGAAACCGCACACACAGCGCGAGAGCTAGGTGCGGACATCGTTGTTTTCCCTGAATTAACCGTGACGGGCTATCCTGCCGAAGACCTGTTATTACGCAAAGACTTTATTATCGCTGCTAATAACGCAATTTATACCTTAGCCGAACAAGTAAAAGATATTGCCATTGTGGTGGGTTTTCCTGAACAGGATGGCGAACAACTTTACAACAGCGCGGTGGTATTGCATCAAGGCGTAATACTGGCAACCTATCGCAAACAAGCCCTGCCTAACTACGGTGTGTTTGATGAACAACGCTATTTTACCGAAGGTTCACAGCCCTGTGTATTTGAATTTAACGGCACATTTATCGGGCTAACAATCTGCGAAGATGTCTGGCAAGGCGGTATTATTGCTAAAACTAAACAAGCGGGTGCGGAGTTATTGCTAACACTGAACGCTTCGCCGTTTAATGCAGGGAAAATTGACCAACGCGAGGCAGTGATTTGTGAGCAAATTAAAGCCGCGCAAATTCCGCTGGTCTATGTCAATCAAATCGGCGGTCAAGATGAACTGATTTTTGATGGCGCGTCATTTGTTGCAGATAACCAAGGCAACATTGTTTTTAGAGCGACCGAATTTCAAGAGCAAATCAGCGTCGTTGAATTTCATGATGCAATACCCGTTCCCAGCAGTTGTGTACAACAATATGAAGAAACGGCTGGCGTATACCAAGCGTTAGTATTGGGCATTAAAGATTATGTGCGTAAAAACGGTTTTTCGGGGGCGATTTTAGGCTTATCAGGCGGTATTGATTCGGCGTTAGTATTAGCGTTAGCGGTGGATGCGTTAGGCGCGGATAAAGTGGAAGCGGTGTTAATGCCCTCGCGTTACACGCAAGACATGAGCAACGAAGACGCGATTTTACAAGCCAACGTATCAGGGGTGAAGTATCACATTATTCCCATTGAACCTGCTGTGAATGCGTTCACGGGTATGTTAGCTGACGTATTTGCTGGCACAAAAAAAGACACCACCGAAGAAAATATTCAAGCCCGTTGTCGAGGCGTGATTTTAATGGCAATGTCCAACAAACAAGGCAAGCTGTTACTGACCACAGGCAATAAAAGTGAAATGAGCGTCGGTTATGCGACGTTGTACGGTGATATGGCAGGCGGTTTCGCTCCTATTAAAGATGTACCTAAATTACTGGTGTATGCGCTCGCTAACTATCGCAATAGTTTATCCGCTGTGATTCCTGAGCGCGTCATCACGCGTCCGCCATCGGCTGAACTCGCGCCTGATCAGGTCGATGCGGATTCTTTGCCGCCTTATGACATACTAGACCCGATATTAGAGCGTTATGTTGAACAAGACCAATCCGCTGAAGAGATTATTGCCGCTGGTTTTAAACGTGAAGATGTGGCAAGAGCCATTAGTCTGGTAGACAGAAATGAATACAAACGCCGTCAATCACCGCCGTGTATTCGCATTACTAGCAGAGCGTTTGGACGGGATAGACGTTATCCAATTACATCGGGATATAGAGGGATTTGAACTTTGTAGGTTGGATTAGCGATAGCCGTAACCCAACCTAACTGTGTTAAATTGTTGGGTTTCGCTATTGCGCTACCCAACTTACGAAACTTATTTAATAAGTGCTTGGCATTCCGCAATCAAATCATCTAACAGTTTTACTGATGTTTTTGCTTCGGCTTTAATTTCCAGCAAAAAATCCAGCTCACTTTTAGAAACAGCTCCATCGACTAATAGTTGCTGACGAAGGGTTTCAACTTCTTTTTGTGAAATATGTCCGTCTCCTAAAGCAAATGCTTTAGCTACTTTGCGCCATTCTGCCATTGTTATCACCTGTAAATAATGTTTGAAATTAAGCGAAGTATTTCGCGTTATTTGGGTTCACTAAGCGGTTATACTCAGTATATTCAGATTAACATAGTACAAACAGGCTTGCCACAACCCAATGAATCTTAATGATAGATACCGTTGCTTAATCTTGCTGATTCTGTTTGGATTACAGCTGCTGGTAACTCCTATTTTTGCGGCGGAAAAAATTTTAGAAATAAGCCAAACTAAACAAACGCCGATTTCACTGACTGAATATTTAGCTGTTTTTGAAGACCCTAGCCTAACGTTGACTCAGACCGATGTACAAAAAGCAGATATTGCCGCCCGTTTCAAAACGGATTTTCCTGCGGCAGAAGCGATTAGCTTTGATTACAGCCGTTCAGCTTATTGGCTACGCCTGACTTTACACAATACCAGCGACCATCCGCTTGAGCGGATGCTGGAAATTGGCTATCCGCTACTGAGCAATGTGCAGTTTTATCAACCGATGGCGAGCGGTGCATATCAGTCGATAACGACAGGGTTAGCACTGCCTTTCGCAACGCGCCCCTATCCAAATCGCTATTTTGTATTTCCCATAACCGTACTCGCACACACCGAACAGGCTTATTACTTACGCATTCAAGCTACCGATGCCATCATTGTTCCAGCCCGATTGTGGGAAACGCAGGCTTTTCATCGTTACGAGCGTAACGATTATTTAGCGCAGGCGTGGTATTTTGGTATGGTGACGGCGATGATTTTATTCAATCTGTTACTTTTTATCGCACTACGCGATGTTATCTATTTTCTGTATATCGGTTTCGTTAGCTGTATGGCACTCGCTATTGCCTCACAAAATGGTCTGTCCAAAGAATTTCTATGGCCGAATGCAATGCTGTGGTCAGATATATCACAATTTATCTGCGACTCACTCATCTTTGTGACATGGCTACTTTTCATGCGGCGTATGTTGAACACTCAGACAGTCATCCCGAAACTTGATCGATTTCTCAAAGTTATGGTTGGTATCAACCTATTTACGCTAGTTGGTTTTGCCGTTTCGCTCCAAACCTTCGCCGAATCTGTTGTGCTACTTTACCTTACTTCAATAATTTTTGTTCTGGGTATCGGTTTGTTCTGTACCTTTAAACGTCAGCGCAGTGCTTATTTCTTTGTTATAGCCTCCACCGTGTTGTGTTTTGCCGCTGTCATTACTGCACTGAACAACCTTGGATTTCTACCCACCAATTTTCTCACAGTTAACGCATTACAATTTGGCTCGACTCTCGAAATGCTACTGCTGGCATTTGCTTTAGCTGATCGCTTTAATGAAATTCGCCGCCAGAAAGAAATCGCACAAAACCAAGTATTAGCCGCTCAGCAACACCTAGTCGAAAATCTACAATCATCCGAACGCATATTGGAAACTCGCGTCGCGGAACGTACCGCCGAGCTGCACACACTCAATCGCAAGCTTGAAGCATTGAGTATGACCGATGGATTAACAGGTATTGCTAACCGTCGCCATTTTGATGACGTGCTAGCAAGAGAGTGGGATCGGGCATTACGCCTAAATCAACCGTTGGCATTGGCAATACTGGATGTTGACTGGTTCAAAAAATATAACGATCACTACGGTCATCAAGAGGGCGACGACTGTTTGCGTAGTGTTGCGGCTATTCTTGCGACTAATGTGTGTCGTACTGGCGATTTGGTCGCACGTTATGGCGGTGAGGAATTTGTCTTTATTGCACCTGCCACCGATGGTGATAACGCCCTGACTATGGCTAAAAAAGTTTGCGAAACACTTCAAGCACTGACACTACCGCACGAAATGTCCGAGTTTGGCTGTGTGACCTTCAGTATCGGTGTGGCGGCTATTATTCCCAGCAAAGAGAATACCCTCGATAGTTTGGTGAAAGCGGCGGACGATGCACTGTACCGTGCTAAGGCGCAGGGACGTAATCGGGCGGTACTCGCTACCTGATGAGTTGGAGCAGGCTTTGGAAATAGCGGAGTACAAAAACTTGTTTTTGTACTCCTAAAATTAATCCCACCAAAAAAACCACACGCTGCCATTAATTAACGTCGAGGCTAAGGCGGCAATGGTTTCTGTGCCTTGATAAACAATGTCGGGGCAGTAAATAAATTGTTGCTCGGCTAATTGCAACGCTTGTTCTCGCGTAGTCGGTGGACGTTGTACTTCCAGCTCAATCACATCCGCCGTGATACCTGCAACCGTAATACCATAGCACTCGTCCCAATATTTAAAAATAGCGGCATGTTCTGCGGCGGTCGGGCAGTCATTCCAGCCACCAATTTTTAAAAAAGCAGGTATCATCCAACTTTTTTCTACCGGTACTAAGGCAATATGTACTTCAGGTTTAGGTTCACCCGTTAGCACATCTAAATGTACAGAAATATCCGTAGAAGGTGATAAATCCTGCCACGCACCTGCTGTTAAATCGTAGTATTCCGAGTCTTGCGCTTGGCGTTTGTTAAACCATTCTAACGGATCGATACTGAGTGCTTGTTGTAACAGTTGGCTAAACGAGTCAGTGACATAATTCATTGTTTCAGCGATGGACTTTAAATCATCGTTATCACCTAAAATAACAGGGATAACATCTGTTCTGGTTTTCAGACCTTGATAAGTAGCCAGTGCGTCTTTGCCAGATACTTTTACTATGTCGCATTGAAAATCCATAATCTCTCCTTGGTTAATAATATAATTAACTCAGTATACAAAAAAATAAGCAGACAGCAATTTGCAAACGTTGGTTAGTTCTCTAAAATCACTGTTATAGCGTATTAATAGCTGAACTCTCACCCATAAGGCACAACCAATGCACGACCACGAAAACTTTCAAAATTGTTTACTGGAAATAAAAAATCTACTTGGTCGGCATAAATTAATAGAAGATCTTGTTCACAAACAAAACTTAGCCGACCTACAACGACTGCTTGAGCAACTCGATGCAGAAGTGATTGCCCATATTTTCGAGGATTTTCCCGCCGATGACCGGCAAATTATCTGGCAACTAATTCAAGATGACCGTAAAGAGAAAATTCTATTAGTGATGTCCTCACTCATGCGCACAGAAATACTTTCTGAGGTTAAACATCGCAATCGTAACATGACGATTCGCGTCTTTGATCTGCATGAAGGACGTTTGCGGCAAATTCCTATCGAAACCAAAGAAGATTTAGCTACCGCTCAGCCCATCTGGGTCGATTTAATCATGCCAGAAGAAGAGTCTGTGGCATGGGCAAAGGAGATTTTTGGTGTGGAACTGCCTAATCCTCATGATTTGACCGATTTAGAAACCAGCGCACGGTTTTATGTAGAAGACAATGGCGAGATACATCTGCATTCGGATTTTTTACTGGATCTCAAAGACGAATCCCGCAATGTCGCGGTTGCCTTTATTCTCAATAAAGAGACGCTGTTTTCGGTTAGGTGTAAAGAATTACCGGTGTTTCGTTTACAACGGTTACGCGCCCGCGCCCAGTCGGGTTATGTCTCAGAGGCAAAGGATTTGTTACTCGACCTTTATGCGGCCGAAGTGAAGATGTCTATATCGAACTAGAAGAAGTGGGGCGGCAAGTATTCAAATCTCAGATGACCGATGAAGAAGCGGCAAAAATTCTTGCCGCTATTGCTGCCGAAGAAGACCTTAACGGTCGCATACGCCGCAATGTCCTTGATACCCGCCGTGCCTTATCTTTTTTGATGCGGGGGCGTTTTTTGTCAAAAGTACAACATGAGGAAGTGCGAGAGATTTTGCGCGATATTGAATCGATAGACGGACACACCGCGTTTTTGTTTAACAAAATCAATTTTCAAATGGATGCCACAGTCGGTTTTATTAATATCAATCAGAATAAAGATATTAAGAGACTGACGATTATCAGCGTTATTTTTATGCCGCTTAATCTGTTAGCAGGTGTGGGTGGTATGTCAGAATTTTCCATGATGACGCTAGGTATTCCGTGGCAGATTTCTTATGCAGGTTTTATGGTAGGTTTGGTTATAGTCGGTTGGCTGACGTTTCTTGGTTTGAAGTTTTTTGAAAACCGTAAGCTAAAACCACCGCGTAAGCTTACTTAATCAAAAACAAACTTGCTAAGGCGAGAAAAATAAAAAATCCCATTGAGTCGGTGATAGCAGTGAGGATAACACTAGTACCTACTGCTGGATCATAACCGAATTTATGGCGCACTAATGGAATAGCCAGCCCTACAATCACCGCAACTAGCAGATTAATAAACATCGCGCTTGCCATTACTCCC
>NQJH01000099.1 GCA_002256685.1 Methylococcaceae bacterium NSP1-2
ACTAAACAACATTTTGCCGTTACCTAGTGAGGTGAAGGACTGAAGATTGGAATCACCTGCTCCAGTATTAATGTCTTTGACCAAGCCAGTACCTGCGGCTGTGCCATCGGTAATCCATAGCTCAGCCCCGTTGGTTGTGTCATAGGCAGTAAACACGACCTTGCCATTACCTAGCGAGGTAAAGAACCAAGGATTAGAGGAAATTATTCCAGAAACGATATTTTTGACTAGGTTAGTGCCCGCTACTGTGCCATCGGTAACCCACAACCCATAGCCGTTGATTCCGTTATAGGCAGCAAACACGGCTTTACCGTTACCCAGCGAGGTGATGCCCACAGGCAAGGAACTATTAGGATAGGGAGGGAAGCCATTACCTATACCTGTATAAATATCTTTGAGCAAGCCAGTCCCCGCCGCCGTGCCATCGGTAACCCAAAGTTCCGTGCCAGTGGCTGTAGTCGCAGTAAACACCCCAAGGGTAGTCGCCAGAGTGCTGTGATAAGCGGCTTGCGCCTCTTTAGTAATAATCGACGTAGCTTCAATAGACCCCGTTTGACTTTCTAAAACCCAATCGCCGCCTTGATTAGCATCGCCTGTTAAGTTAGTCGAAGCCGCCACATCCGCCCCTGTCAATATACTCAATTGCTCAATAAATTGTTGACCGATGTCACCTTGGGCGACATTACAACCATACAACAACAAATCGCCGTTTTCGCTGAGTGCGTTGCCGATGGTGGTGAGTTGTTCGGTGTAGTGGTTGAGGTTTTCGCTGTTCAGCGTGGCAGAACCGAGTTGTAAACTGGCTACGCTACCGTGAGAGAGGATGTGTATCGCATCGAGATTGGCATAGGCGGTGATGGCATTGGCAATTTGCGTTAAGCCATCCTGCGACGGGTCGAGTATTAAAACACTCACACCTAAGCCTGCGTTGTTCAATAAATCACGCCAACCGTCTACGTTTTTGTCAATAACAAACAGTTGTTTGGTGTGTTGTGTAGCGGGTGTTAATGCTGCCATGGGTGAGTGCCTATTTGAACAGTAGAAAGCCTACTTGTCGAATAGTAACACCACGCCAATAATATAGCTAAAGCAGTTTTTGTGATTAAAAAACCGTTCGCACTGAGCCTGTCGAAATATGAATAGGGTTCGACAAGCTCACCACGAACGGCATTATTTTATCAACGCCCCCGCAAAATCCAACTGCCGCCATGCTTCGTACAGCACGATAGACACAGTATTGGATAAATTTAAACTACGGCTGGTCGGTGTCATGGGTAAATATAAACAATGCGCTTCGCCCAATTCGGCTAATACAGCGGCAGGTAAACCGCGTGTTTCAGGACCAAATAATAACGCATCGCCCGCTTGAAAATTCACATCACTGACAATACGCCGACCTTTAGTGGTCAGTGCAAAAATCCGCTGCGGTTTTACATCATTCAAAAAGGCGGGGTAAGAATCGTGTTCTTTCACCGCCACCCATTCATGATAATCCAAACCCGCACGACGCAATTTTTTATCATCTAACTGAAACCCTAACGGCTTAATTAAATGTAATTGCGCCCCTGTGTTGGCACACAAACGAATAATATTGCCTGTATTCGCTGGAATTTCTGGCTCATATAAAACAATATGCAACATTAGTTGTAGGTATTATCAACATAAATGGGCGTAAGATTCCATATCTCGTCGTTGTATTCAGCAATAGTTCTATCGGTTGAAAACTTACCACTGCACGCGGTATTTAAAATACTCATGCGCGTCCAACGGTCTTTATCCCGATAGGCTAGTTCCACTTGTTTTTGCGCATTCACAAAACCGCGAAAATCAGCAATCGTCATCCAAGGATCATGAGGGCTTTTTACGGAGTCAATAATGCAGTCAAATATAGCGGGTTCAAATTGATTAAAATGCCCACACTCGATCAAATTCATCACGCGTTGTAAATCTTCATCACGTTCAATCATCGCAACGGGGTCATAGTGATGACGCAAGGCTTCTACTTCTTCTTCCGTTAAGCCAAACAAAAAGAAATTATCATCGCCGACTTCTTCACGAATTTCGATGTTAGCTCCATCCAGCGTACCAATGGTTATCGCGCCATTCATCATAAATTTCATGTTGCCTGTGCCTGAGGCTTCTTTGCCAGCCGTAGAAATTTGCTCAGAAAGGTCTGCACCCGGACAAATTTTTTCCATTGCCGAGACGCGATAATTTGGCAGGAAGACTAATTTTAATTTATCACCGACATCGGGATCATTATTAATCACGTTAGCGACATTATTAACGAACTTGATAATCCGTTTTGCCATGAAATAACCGGGGGCGGCTTTACCACCAATTAACACACAACGATCCACCCAATTGACGGTATCGCCGCGTTTAATACGATCATACAAATGAATCACATGCAGGACATTGAGTAATTGACGTTTATATTCATGAATACGTTTTACCTGCACATCGAACAACGCATTCACGTTTAAATCAATATCCAGTTCTTGTTTTTTGTAGTCAATCAAATTTTGCTTAGCGACTTGTTGAACTTTGTACCAACGCGTACGAAAATCGTGATCGTCGGCGTAGGGTTTCAATTTTTGCAACAACGATAAGTCTCTCACCCAGCCATCACCGATGGTTTCAGTAATTAACGCTGTTAACTCTGGATTACAGGAGGCAAGCCAACGACGCGGCGTAACCCCATTGGTTTTATTATTGAATTTTTTAGGCCACAATTCATAGAAATCATGAAACAAACCTTGTTGCAATAATTTTGAATGCAGTGCCGCAACACCGTTCACCGAATTACTACCGACGATTGCCAAATAAGCCATCCGCACTTTCTGTTCATCACCTTCTTCAATCAGTGACATGCGGAATAGACGACCTTTATCACCCGGCCAATGCGATGCTACTTCAGACATAAAATGGGCATTAATATCAAAAATAATCTCCATGATTCTGGGTAATAGCTCTTTCATTAAATTAACAGACCATTTTTCCAAGGCTTCGGGCAACAAAGTATGATTGGTATAAGCCATCGTGCTACGCGTAATCGACCATGCTTTATCCCACGATAAGCCATGAATATCGATTAATAAGCGCATGAGTTCTGCCACTGCAATACTGGGATGGGTGTCATTTAACTGAAAGCAATTTTTCGCGGCAAAATCAGTAAAATCATTATTATGCCGACCAACCCATGTTTGTAGCACATCTTGTAAACTCGCAGAGGCGAGCAAATATTGTTGACGTAAACGCAAGGCTTTACCGTTTTCATTGGCATCATTCGGATATAACACCATCGTGATATTTTCAGCGGTATTTTTTGCGGCAACCGATTCTGCGTAATCGCCTTCATTAAATTCTTGCAAATCAAATTCATCGGTCGCAGCGGCTTTCCATAACCGTAGTGTATTTACCGTGCCGTTTTGGTAACCGGGAACGGGGGTATCAAACGGCACAGCCAGTACATCGTGAGTATCGATCCAACAAACGCGCTTATGACCGTTTTCATCGGTATGAATTTCAGTACGACCTGCAAATTTAATTTTCTGAGTATATTCAAGACGTTCAATTTCCCAGACATTACCGTTACGCAACCAATGATCAGGTTTTTCTACCTGCTCACCGTTGATAATATCTTGAGAAAACATACCGTATTCATAACGCAAGCCATAACCTGTTACAGGTAACTGTAAGGTTGCACAACTATCAATAAAACACGCCGCCAAACGACCCAAACCGCCATTACCCAAACCTGCATCGGCTTCAGTTTCAACCAATTCTTCAAGGTCTAAGCCCAAATCATAAAGCACTTTATCAATGACATCATTAATGCCTAAATTAATCATGGCATTACTGAGGGTGCGCCCCATCAAAAATTCCATTGATAAATAATAGGCTCTTCTACAATCTTGATCTTTGTAGGCGTTATAGGTTTTTTTCCAGCGTTCGGTGAGTCGGTCGCTAATTGCCAAAGATAGAGCTTCATACGCATAATGTAACGATAGGCAGTTTTCATCTCTACCCAATCGATGCCCGTAATAGCGTTTGAAATCCGCTTCCATGTGTTTTTTATCCATGCCTAAATCTGGAAGCGAAGTAATAGTGGATTTTGGAATACTCTTTTTAAAACGTCTATGCGGCATAGTCTTTATCCTTAGCGTAGTTAAATTAAATCAATGCGTTATTTTAACAGAGAACTACGCAATAATCTGCCGTATAGCGACTCTTTGCGTACTTTAAAAATGATGATATGGACTCTTCTCTACTCCTGACGGTGTCATAATGCACCTAGGTTAAATAACGGAACGAAGAGGCGTGGGTGTCATCACAGCGAATATTATTGCTGCCGATATAGACGATAGCAAAGGTTATGCCAGTAGTCGAGACTATGCTGCCAGCTTGGGTGTTGTTCCTAAACAGCACAGTAGCGGTGATAAACAAGTTTATTTAGGCGTGAGTAAGCGTGGCAATCGCTGTATTCGCACGATGCTCATTCACGGCGCACGATCGGTAGATCGGTACTGAAAACCTGTCGTGGCAAAAGCGATAAACTCAGAATCAGAATGTTACCAAGGTAATAGATCACCCTTATAATTAAAAAACGAACCGCTTTGCTCCAGCGTAAATTCTGAAATAACACGGCGCATTCCTGCAATACTTTCTTCTGGTGAAGTGGGCGCACGCTCGCCGCCCATATCAGTTTTTACCCAACCAGGATGCAAAATTAACACCGCAATATTTTGAGGCTGTAAATCAATCGCCAGACTTTTCAGTGCCGCATTCAGCCCTGCTTTACTGGAGCGATATAAAATACTGCCACCACTGTCATTGTCCGCTATGCTACCCATTAAACTACTGATGACCACAAACTGCGGGTGCTGGGTTTTTAATAAATTAGGCAAAAAAGCTTCTGCGAGTTTAACAGGCGCGAGGGTATTGATAAGCAAGGTTTCCTGCCAAGCCGCATAATCCAACGCGCCGAAATCATGATCTTTTTTATCGCCATAGACTCCTGCATTACTGAGTAACACATCCAGCGGTTCTGAGACTAGCTGAGCAGCTAACTGGTCAATTTGTTGAAAGTTGCTCACTTCCAGCGCGTGAATAGTTAAATGCGCCCACTGCTTCGCCAGTGCCTGTAATTCAATTGCGGTATCAGGTTGACGGCAACAGGCAAACACCCGCCACCCTTGTTCGCCATATTGACGGCAAAATTCCAATCCTAAACCGCGATTGGCACCAGTGATTAATATGCTAGGCATGATGAACTCCTGTGTTTAATGTGAGTGGATTTTTAACCCTTTCATCAAAGGGTAAAATAATAATTTCGGCTTGTTGATAGTTTTTAAATTCAGGCGGTAATTTTATCGTAACAACATCACCCTCTATGGTTTGAATCTGTCTTAACGCAATCATTTTTAACGCTCCACTTGTGTGTTTTTCGGCTGTTAAATCTAAAGTTTAAGGTTTTTTTGGGGTTGCCAAGAAGCGGCAACCCACCCTACGAAGCTATTTGTGAATTACGTTGTTATCCCGCATTCCGCATTCCGCAAGCTCCATGCGGGCTATCATTCACAACACATCCAACTTCGCCAAAGCCAGCATTAATTTCTTCTCGCCGACTTGTTTGAAATTAACCACTACGCTTTCTTTGTCACCTTCGCCTTCACAGCGCATAACCACGCCAGCACCAAATTTAACATGGCTGACTTTTTGCCCTGTTTTATAACGCCCTGTTACTACGGAAGTGCGTGTAGCAGGTTTTGGAGAACTGGGAGGTGAGTACGCATTACGCGGCTTGCTAAACTCGCTAGAACTGGGCGTTGGTTTTGCTGAGGTGATAGGATAACTAACGGTTGCCTGCATTCTGACATTGCTGATTAAGTCCACAGGAATGTCGCGTAAAAATCGTGACGGATTAGGGTAGGTGGTGCGTCCGTATAACCAGCGGGATTCGGCGTGGGTGATGGTTAGCTGTTGTCTGGCGCGGGTGATGCCGACATAACACAAACGGCGTTCCTCTTCTAAACGGACAGTATCATCGACAGATTGTTGGGCAGGAAATAAGCCTTCTTCCATGCCGACTAAAAACACCTGCTTAAATTCCAGCCCTTTGGCAGTGTGTAAGGTCATGAGTTGTACACAATCATCGGCATCATCGCCTTGTTGTTCGGCGGATTCCAATACCGCATGAGTCAAAAATGAGTCCAACTCATTCATGTTTTCTTCATTATTTTTATCAAAATAAAACAACTTCGCCGCATTAACTAGCTCTTCTAAGTTTTCGACTTTTTCTTCACCTTTGTCTTTGTCTTTTTTGTGAAATTCCATGAGTCCGCTTTTTTCTACCACTAACTGAACTTTTTCGCACAGTTCTAAGCCTTCTGCTTGTTCACTCAAGGCATTAATCAACGCTGAAAAGCCTTGAATGGCACGAGTATTTAACAACTCACCCGCCGCCCACAGTGAAAGTCCGCGTTCACGCGCAATATGGCGCAAATCATCCTGCATTTTTGTACCAATGCC
>NQJH01000328.1 GCA_002256685.1 Methylococcaceae bacterium NSP1-2
GTAGCCATTTCAGGGTAATTAAATTATTTTTAACTTCGTCTTTAGTCGCGCCGTACATGCGTTTAAAAAATTCTTCGTTTCTAATACGTCCAGCATCAACATTGACAGCGGGTGGGGCGTAAGAATTTGCGCCGACAGGGTAGGGGAAGGCAAACATGTCTTCTACGTCCGCTTGTTCTAGCAATTGGTCGAAGGTTTTTTGTTTGCCATCGTCATAAAGTTGCCGCTCGCCATTACGCCAAACTAGGGTGTTATTTTCACAAGCGACTAAATGTTCCGAATAAGCTTTGATGAGTTTATCGGCATTTTTATCGCACTCTGCCTGAGCAATGTGTGTGAAACAGGCTAAGCATAAGGCGGCGGCTAGGGTTTTCATTGCAAATAGACTTCGATGTAATTTTTGTAAATGTTCACTAACACCACAGGTGTGCCGTTGAGTATGCTTTTTTGGGTTGCTTTGTCGAGATGACCTTTTTTCAACATAACGGGTACGCGTTCACGGTTGTCTTTATCACCAAAAAAACTATCGCCTTGGTCTTCGCCATCACGGATATTAAATTTGTGATAGTTGGCGCGGTCTTGACGAATAATATCAGCGGCGGATTTTAAACGTTGACCGTCACTATTAAAATGATCTTCAGAACTTAACTTAGCCGTATAACTGTCTACTAAAGGCTCTGCGTGACTTAAAGGACTGAGCAGTAGTAAGCCCATGAACCACATGATTTTTTTCATAATAGCCTCAGTAGTGTTGAATGTTTTGATTTTTAATAGAAGAGAGGGGGCAAAAAAACCGTCTATGCCCCCTCTTCAAAGGGTAGGAAATTTGTTCGGTTAAACAACTAACTTATTATTTTGACGTTAATTTTTTTAACTCACTTTTCACCTTGTCAAAGAAAGATTCTTTGGGGGCTTTAGTGCATTCTTCAATCAAAACAGGCACAAGCGTTTCTGTTTCTACTACATCAATCACTATATTTTTAGGTTTACCACCTTTAGCATGGGCGGCAGCAGCAATCACATATTTAGGCTGAATGACTTCATCAAAGGCAAGAAAATCTTCGCAGGTGACTTTAGCTAAGGTTTTTTTGGTGCTATCAACTTTGGTGGCTGGTGCAGGTACAACTGCTGTTGTAGTTGTGGTTGTAGTTGTAGTTGTAGCTGGTTCAGCAGTTTTAGGAACTCCCGCTTCTAGTGAGGTAGAGGCTTCGTCAGCTGCGAAAATAGCAGTAGAGCTAATTAACAGGGCTGAGGCGATAAAGCTAACTGTAGTACGTTTACTGTTCATAAGTTAATCCTTTTGGGTTGGTTTTTGAGTAGCAGGTATCAATAACGCAATATCCGCTGATTTATTATTGCATCGGAAAATAGGGTTGTCCACACACTGATAATGTCTTACGGAATCTGTTTTTGCATGAGCTTGCGATAACTGGTCGCATGATGTTGCAGCAACACATCTTTGGCATTGCCGATTGGATACAGGTCACCGCCTTTTTCCAAGGCTTTTTTCATCTTCAAAGTATTGAAGGTCTAAGTTTGCTTTTTTTGCATCAAATCGTTGGGCGACATGTTCAGCACCCTGTTTTGCAAATTTATCAGCATATTGCAAATTAGCAGGTTTGGGTTGCGCAAACAGATAAGATTTAAGCTGAACGCCAGAATTATTCCAATAATATTGGCTTGGTTCAAGTAAAACGAAGCAGCGTATTCTGGAGTTTTTTATGATGACTCCTAGCAGGTGATAAAAAAAATTACCCTCGACATTTGAGTTTAAATTTGTCGAATTTTCCTACTACTGCAAAAACCTAGCTCTTTACTCCCTGTTTAAATAGGACTAAAATGGTCCTCAATTGTAACAGGTGAGGATTATGCTAAGACTCAGTAAATTAACAGATTATGCAACCGTCATTCTAAGCTTCATGGCAAAAGATAATGAACGCATCTGCGCCGCGATGGAAATATCTACCGTCACAGGCATTGCGCTACCGACAGTCAGCAAAATTCTAAAAGCACTGGTCAACGCCCACGTCTTGGTTTCCACACGAGGCACGAAAGGCGGTTATGCGTTAGCCACTACTCCCGAAAACATCACCGTTGCCACTATTATCATTGCGTTAGAAGGTCCGATTGCTGTCACCGAATGCAGTATATCCCAACAAGGTTGCGAACAAGCCGCTGGTTGCAATATCAGCGGACATTGGAACGTGATTAATCGCGCCATCTATAACGCCCTAGAATCCGTGACCTTAGCGGACATGATAAAACCCCAAGAAACCCTTATCCCCGTCGCCAGTTTATACCGAATAGAGAATCACAATGTCAGCCAGTAGCGAAGAAATTAACCAACTGCTCAAACAAGATTATAAACAAGGTTTTGTCACTGAGTTGGAAACCGACACCTTTCCTGTCGGCTTAGATGAAGCAGTGATACATAAACTATCAAAGGTCAAAAACGAACCTGAGTTTATGCTTGAGTACCGTTTAAAAGCCTTCCGTCATTGGCAAACCATGACTCCACCCAACTGGGCGTTCGTGAAATTTCCCCCGATTGATTACCAAGCCATCAGCTACTACTCCGCGCCC
The DNA here is from genome assembly GCA_002256685.1 of Methylococcaceae bacterium NSP1-2. Lineage (GTDB taxonomy): Bacteria > Pseudomonadota > Gammaproteobacteria > Methylococcales > Methylomonadaceae > UBA4132. Next base: position 2,584 of record NQJH01000328.1, read on the forward strand.
AAACGCAAAGAAGACGGCCCCAAAAGCTTGGATGAAATCGACCCACAAGTCTTAGAAGCCTATAAAAAATTGGGTATTCCTTTGGATGAACAAGAACGTCTAGCAGGTATCGCCGTCGATGCGGTGTTTGATAGCGTCTCAGTCGCCACCACCTTTAAAGGTAAACTTAAAGACGTGGGCGTAATTTTCTGCCCCATTTCAGAAGCCATACGCGAACATCCAGAACTCATCAAACAATACCTTAGTTCAGTTGTCCCGACCACTGACAACTATTTTGCCGCGCTAAATTCCGCCGTCTTCACCGATGGTTCATTCGTCTACATTCCCAAAGGCGTGCGCTGCCCAATGGAATTATCGACTTATTTTAGAATCAACGCCGCCAACACAGGACAGTTTGAACGCACCCTGATTATTGCCGATGAAGGCAGTCACGTTTCCTATTTGGAAGGCTGCACCGCCCCGATGCGTGACGAAAACCAACTACACGCCGCCGTCGTTGAACTCATCGCCCTAAAAGACGCAACCATCAAATATTCCACCGTACAAAACTGGTATCCGGGTGACAAAGAAGGCAAAGGTGGTATTTACAACTTCGTCACCAAACGCGCCGAATGTCGCGGCGAAAATTCCAAAGTCTCGTGGACGCAAGTTGAAACAGGTTCAGCCATCACATGGAAATACCCAAGCTGCATCTTGACGGGCGATAACAGCATCGGCGAATTTTATTCCGTCGCGGTGACTAACAACTATCAGCAAGCCGATACAGGCACAAAAATGATACACATCGGCAAAAATACCCGCAGCACCATCGTGTCCAAAGGTATCTCCGCTGGTAAAGCCCAAAACACCTATCGCGGCTTAGTCAAAGTATTAAAAAGCGCGGAAAACGCCCGCAACTACACCCAATGCGATTCCTTGCTAGTCGGCGATAAATGCGGCGCACACACCTTCCCCTACATCGAAGTCAAACAACCCACCGCCCAAGTCGAACACGAAGCCACCACCTCAAAAATCAGCGAAGACCAATTATTCTTCTGCCAACAACGCGGACTCTCCGCCGAAGATGCCGTCTCCATGATAGTGAACGGTTTTTGTAAAGAAGTATTCAGAGAATTACCAATGGAATTTGCGGTAGAAGCACAAGCGTTGTTGGGTTTGAGTTTGGAAGGTTCGGTAGGCTAAAAAAACAATGCTGTTATGTTTAGATAACTGCTGTTTTAATCGTCCTTATGACGACCAAAGCCATACACAAATATTTTTAGAAACACAGCTGCG
>NQJH01000329.1 GCA_002256685.1 Methylococcaceae bacterium NSP1-2
TAAAAAACCGTGAAAGAATGGCTTGTTGGTTTATTTTCCAAAGCAATGGAGACAAGCGAAAAAATCGAAGAGCTTAAAAACGCTCATGAGCAAGGTTTTTTGTCGGATGAAGATTTTGAAAGTAGGTTAGCTCTATTAACCAATCATGAAACAGAGAAAATCACTGCAAAAGAATGGATTATTGGTTTATTTATCAAAGCTATCGAAAATTTCTCTAATGAACAAGACCGTCTGGATATGCTGGTATGGCTTACACTTGCACGCGAAAAATTAGCGGATGATAGTCTTTCCCAGTTAGCGAAATTTACACAGCTTTACGCGCTGATTGATTTTAAAAAGACTATTGGCACAGTGTTTTCTAGCGTGGGAGACACTGTTAAAAACTATACCAATTCTGATTTGCCTTTGGCAATGAAAGTAACGCTTCCCGTTACGCTGGCAGCGGCTATGGTTGTTGGTGGTCAATCAGTGGGTATTGCAGGTTTTGGTAGTGCTATTGGGATGCCTGTACTATTACTGATATTTATTGGTGTAGCGGGGATTACTACTATTTTGCAATCCTTTCTAGGGAATGATAATTCTGATAATTACATCGGCGTTATTATGTCTCTTATTGCTAAAGATGAGGTTTTGCGGCGGGTAAAAAAGGAATTAAAAGAGGCTATGGAAGCTGAACCTGTCGCACCTAAAAAACAAGACTTATCTAAAGAAGTGTTGATTCTAAAACGTGAGTTATTAGCGATGAATCCTTACGATTTTGAGCGTCATATAATGTCATTTTTTCAGAATCAAGGCTTACTGGCATGGGTTACTAAAAAAAGTAATGATGCGGGTGTCGATGGATTCGCCCGTCATGCAAATGGTTTGATTGTGGTGCAATGCAAACGTAATGCAGAAGATAATCCAGTTGGCAGTCCAATTGTTCAGCAATTCAAAGGCGTAATAGAAGAAAATCAAGCGTGGTGCGGCTATATTGTTACAACCAGCTTTTTTACTAAAAACGCTATTGAAAGTGCGCAAAAAAATGACAAGCTAAAACTCATAGACATGACAGAGTTGCTTAGTTGGCATACTAAATAATGATAGTGGGTTAAATCTGGAGTCAAAAAGCTTTAGCTTTTTACGACTCACCAATAGCTAAAGCTATTGGACTCCACAATTTTTATCCTGATAATATAGGAAATAACAGATTTAACCCACTACCAAAATTTTCAATCCATTTTTACAATTGTGATTAATTAAAAAATACGTTTAGCAAAAAACAACCTCATTAAATAATTACAAAGCATTTACTATTTTTAAACACAGGAAACCTTAATGACACATTACACAGGCTTAATTAACCGCTACCGTAACCGCTTACCCGTTAGCGCGAATACCCGCATTATCAGTTTGAATGAGGGCAATACGCCGCTGATTCAATTACAAAATATTCCAAGAATGATTGGTAAAGAGGTTGATATTTATGTCAAATTTGAAGGCTTAAATCCGACGGGTTCTTTTAAAGACCGTGGTATGACGATGGCGGTCACTAAGGCGGTGGAAGCGGGTAGTCAGGCGATTATTTGTGCTTCAACTGGGAATACCTCTGCGGCAGCGGCGGCTTATGCGGCACGGGCTGGGATTAAGGCGTTTGTGTTAATTCCTGAGGGCAAAATTGCCTTGGGTAAATTAGCGCAGACTTTAATGTATGACGCGAAGATTATTCAAATCAGCGGCAACTTTGACCAAGGCATGGCGTTGGTGAAAGAAGTGGCTGAACACGCGCCTGTGACTATCGTTAATTCAATTAATCCATTCAGAATAGACGGACAAAAAACGGCGGCGTTTGAAATTGTTGACGCGCTGGGTTTTGCACCTGATTATCACTGTTTGCCGGTCGGTAATGCGGGCAATATTACCGCGTATTGGAAAGGTTATACCGAATATGCGACCGATAGAGTATGTAGCAATCGCCCTGTGATGTGCGGTTATCAAGCGGCTGGGGCTGCACCGTTTGTGTTGGGTGCGATGGTGGATAATCCTGAAACCGTGGCAACGGCGATTCGTATCGGGCATCCGCAATCGTGGGATTTTGCGTGGGCTGCACAACGTGAGTCAGGCGGTTGGTTTGATAAGTTTACCGATGAGCAAATTTTAGCGGCACAAAAAATGTTATCGCAATTTGAAGGTATTTTTTGTGAGCCTGCGTCGGCGACTTCATTGGCAGGTGCGCTACATGACATCGGTTCAGGTAAAATACCCGAAGGCAGTAAGATTGTTTGTACGCTGACAGGAACGGGCTTAAAAGACCCTGATACCGCGATTACGCAATGTGCGGCGGCTTCGCCTGTGACGATTGATGCCAGTTTGGATGCGGTGAAGCGGGCGATTTTGGATGGTCTGTGATATAAAAATATAACGGAGTGATGAAATATCTCTTTAGGGCGGGGATGTAAGGTGTGCTGTTGATTTTCTTGACAGAGTAAGTAGCAAACCCTATCTTGGCGTACATGAAACCTGTAATCAAAACCCTTTCAGTCAGAGTCCACGACAAACACGCAAGCGTGTTAAATCGCATGGCGTTTGATGTCAATCAAGTCTGGAATGCGGCGAATGCGGATTGTGCTGAATTGTCGTGGGTGGCTGTTCCCGAAGTTGGTTATATAAACTTTGGCACATCGGCTTTTGATTTGATGAAAGACTTGAAAGGGATTCGCAAAGAACGTAGCATGATTATCGACTCAACGGCGGTTCAAGAAACCATTGCAGTTCATGCAAAAGCCAGAAAGCAATTCAAGAAAAACAAGTTGCATTGGCGGTGTTCGGGCGGGGCAAAAAAAGCACTGGGCTGGATTCCGTTTAAGTCAGGCGCGGCAAAGTGGGTGAATGGTCAAGTCAGATACGCAGGGTATTATTTCAAGGTCTG
>NQJH01000330.1 GCA_002256685.1 Methylococcaceae bacterium NSP1-2
GCAACAGTCCGCAATATTCCTATTATCAGCGCGGCTGAAATCAAGCCAGACAAACATTACTTCATGCAAATAAAAGCGAATTTTGATCGTGATGCCTTGCCCCTACCACTACAACCTATCGCCTATACCAATCCGCAATGGTATTTATCCAGCGATTGGACGACATGGGACTTACTCCCCGTTCCTAACACACAAGGCAAACCATGATTTTCAACTTCCTTTTTAGTCACGATGTTGAACCTGTTCGACTACTATTTATCCACGAAAGACACGAAAGGTTTTTTAAGCATAACCTCGTTCCACGCGCGGTGTGGGAACGAGATAACGGTAATAGGTAACGGACTCTGTGGACATTATATTTATCTTCGTTTTAATTGTGATTAACGGCATATTCGCCATGTCGGAAATCGCAATCGTATCTTCTCGTAAAGCCCGTTTGCACAAATTGGAGAGCGATCATCGCAAAGGTGCTAAATCGGCTATTTTATTGCATGATAATCCCTCACATTTTTTTTCAACCATTCAAGTTGGCATAACGTCTGTTGGCATTTTAAGTGGTGCTATCGGTGAAAATGCGTTCACAATACCGCTTCATGAAATGCTAGTGCAGATGCCTTATGTTTCGCCTTATGCAGAGGGAATTTCACTTATATTAACAGTGATAATAATTACCTATTTTTCCGTTGTCATTGGAGAATTAGTGCCTAAGCGTTTGGCTATGCGCAGTCCAGAAACTATCGCACTGATTATTGCGCCTACTATGACTTTGTTGGCGAAATTAGCCAGCCCATTAGTTTGGCTGTTGTCATCTTCAAGTAATCTTTTGCTGTTGATATTCGGAATGCACCGCCAGAAAGAGACTTCTGTCACCAATGAAGAAATTAAAATTATGATGCAACAGGGGGCAGAGGCGGGTGTTTTTCACGAAAGTGAGCAGCAAATTGTTGCAAATGTACTGAAATTAGATGAACAACGGGTGGGAGCTATTATGACCCCGCGAAAGAAAATATATTTTATTGATCTTAGCGATACCAAGGGCAGTATATTTAATAAAATTATTCATTGCCATTATTCACACATCGTTATTTGTAAAAACGGACTAGAAAACGTAGTGGGTATATTACGACGTAGTGATTTATTAAATCCCACGTTGACTGGGAAGCCTTTAGATATAGAAAACTATATGCACATACCACTCTATATTCCTGACATTATGACTATTCCTTATTTGTTGGATGCGTTTCGTAAAGCGCGTACTCAATTTGCATTCATTGTAAATGAATATGGAGAAATGAAAGGAATTGTTACCCTAATCGATGTGTTATCGACAATTGTGGGTGATTTTCCTTCAGAATATTCAATATCCGAGCCAGAAATTGTTCAACGTGATGACGGTTCTTGGTTAGTGGATGGCAGTATTAGTCTTTCTCGCTTAAAAATTATCCTGAATATTAATAGCCAATTTCCTAGAGAACAGTCAAATTATTACAACACCTTAGCTGGCTTTATCATGTCTTATATGGAAAAAATACCCAATGTTGCAGATCACTTTGAATATGATCAATGGCGTTATGAAATCGTGGATATGGATGGTTCTCGAATTGATAAGGTTTTAATAAATAGAACACGATAAGATGCGCCACATAGGATGTGCTGAGGTACGAAGCGCATCGTTCGAGTTAACTACCTAACTAAAGGTTAATACAATGAGCGAATATCAATACTATGAATTTATTGCCATCGACAAGCCTCTTAATACTCAACAAATGGCAGAGTTACGGAGCGTTTCTACCCGTGCAAAGATTACGGCGACAAGTTTTGTCAATGAATATCAATGGGGAAATTTTAAAGGTAATCCCAAAAATTGGATAGCGAGTTATTTTGATGCCTTTGTTTATACCGCTAACTGGGGTTCTTGTCAGTTTATGTTGCGGGTGCCATTGGATTGTTTCTCACCCGAAACTATACAAACCTTTCAAATTGAAATGCTTGACTCCTTTGAAATTGAACAGACGGCAACCCATTGGATACTTGATTGGCAATTGAATGAAAGTGAAAACTATGAAAGATTTGATGACTATCAAGGCTGTAATTGGATGGGGCAGTTAGTTCCTTTACGCGATGAATTATTACGCGGCGACTTACGCCCATTATATTTAGGCTGGTTGAGCAATATATATGAACTAAATGATGACACGCTAGAACCGCCGCTTCCCTCAGGACTTGGCGAATTGAGTGCAGCGCAAACAGCGTTAGTTGAGTTTTTAGAAATTGATGTCGATTTTATTCATGCGGCTGTAACAGCAAGTCCACCGTTAGCCGATGACCATAGCAATACAGACCAGCAAGCGTGGTTGGATTCTATTTCTACCGACAAAGCAAAACAGTTACTCAGTTTATTGCTAGAAGGGCGCGCACTTGGCAACGTGAACAAAGCAATCATCCAGAAGGACAACCGAAACCACGAAAAGTAAGCGAGTTGCGAAAATTGGCAGAAATAGCGAAGGAAGAACGTAAAGAACGTGAAGCCATTGCCGCTAAAAAAGCAGCTGCTGAAAAACAACGCCAACGTGAAGCCAATCTTCGCACGATGTATGCAGATGCTGAGCTTTTGTGGGCAAGCATGGATACAAAAGCACAAAGAACCACAGCGGCAAGTTATGATGAAGTCACGCGGATAATCAAAGAACTAGCCGCCGCTTATAAATTAGCG
>NQJH01000100.1 GCA_002256685.1 Methylococcaceae bacterium NSP1-2
GCAATAATTTCGTTCACTTCTTCCCAATTGGCGCGAACCATGCCGCCCAAACCGCGTTTGGATTTGTATTCCGTACTTTTTACAGGATCTTCAACTATCGATGCCCAAGCCTCGACAGGAGACAAGGTTTGCCGCGCCTCTCGCCATAATCTGACCAGTCGCCCGCGAATCAGCGGATATTTGAGCCGGTTGGCACTATACAAATACCAGGAATAACTCGCACCGCGCGGACAACCACGCGGTTCGTGATTCGGTAAATCAGGCCGGGTGCGCGGGTAATCGGTTTGCTGGGTTTCCCAGGTCACCAAACCGTTCTTAACGTAAATTTTCCAGCTGCACGACCCCGTACAATTCACGCCATGCGTGGAGCGCACAATTTTGTCATGCTGCCAGCGCGAACGGTAGCTGTTCTCCCAGCTTCTATCTTCATCGGTGACGATGCCGTGATTGCCTGAAAAGGTTTCGGTTTTTTTTCTGAAAAAGAGTAAGCGGTCTAGGAAATGACTCATGGGATTACCTATGGGTGTGTTTGTAGATTGGGCTAGCGTTAGCGTAACCCAACATTGAATGCGCTATCCTACATTTTTAAACATTAACAAGGCATTGCTGCCGCTTTACGCACATAAAACCACCAAGTAAGGGCAACACAAGTGACGTAAAAACTGATAAATACATACAACGCGGCATTGGGGCTACCTGTCAAACTAATCGCTGTTCCGTAGCTTTTAGGAATAAAGAACGCACCATAAGCGGCAATTGCTGAACTAAAACCTAACACGGCGGCGGCTTCTTTTGCCGCATTTTTGCGGGCTTGGGCAATCGCGGCTTCGCCTTGTCCTTTTGCGGCACAAAGCTGTTCAGTCATGAAGATAACAGGAATCATGCGAAAAGTAGAGCCATTGCCTATGCCTGTGGTGATAAATAACAATAAAAACATAACGAAAAAACCAGCAAACGAGCCTGCATCACCTGCACTGGTATTGGGCATAAAGTGCAACACGCCTAACACCGCGCCTATCATGATGACAAAGTTCCACAAGGTCACGTTTGCACCGCCTAATTTATCGGCTAACCAACCGCCTACGGGTCTTATTAATGCACCGACTAACGGACCGATAAACGCATATTGGGTGGGATTTTCTTCAGGAAACAGAATTTTAATCAACATCGGAAAACCGGCGGCATAACCGATGAATGAGCCGAATGTACCTGTATACAGCCAGCACATCAACCAATTATGTTTGCGTATAAAAATGATGGCTTGGTCTTTGAATGACGCTTTAGCGGAGGCAATGTCATTCATGCCAAACCAAGCGACAATGCTGGTGATGAGTATAAAGGGAACCCAAATAAAGCCGGCATTTTGTAGCCAGATGGATTTAGTGACGGTGGCTTTTACCCACGTTTGTGGTTCGCCGCCGAGTGAACCGAACACTGCCATTGAAATAACCAGCGGCACAACAAACTGCACGGTGCTGACACCTAAATTGCCTAACCCTGCATTCAAACCTAAGGCGGTGTTTGGGTATCTTGTACCGCAAAACCTATCCAGATAGCAGGGATGAGCAGTGAGGCGGTGCTAATCGTTGTCCAACGTCTGCCACCAAAAATCGGCACCATGAACGAGTAGAATATGCGTAAAGTTGCGCCAGATAAACCGGGTAAGGCGGTTAACCAAAATAATTCATCGGTGGTGTAGGTAAAGCCAATACTCGGTAAATTAATGACCACCACACTCCACACCATCCACACTGCAAATGCCAGTAATAGGGCAGGGATACTGATCCATAAATTGCGTGTGGCTATTTTTTTACCTGTTTTTTCCCAAAAACTGGGGTCCTCTGGATTCCATTCGGTTAGTACTTGAGGGTTATTAGTCATTGGTTTTTGCTCCAGTTGATTCAATTATTGCACGGCGTTCCATTTGCACTACTGAAAGGTGCATCCACACCAGCGAGAACATCATGAGTACGAATAGCAACATGAAACAGCTACTCCATATTCCTGTTAAATCATTCAAAATACCAAACGCTAACGGCAATACAAAGCCGCCTAAGCCACCTATCATGCCGACTGTACCGCCGACCGCACCGACGTTATCGGGATAATACACAGGAATATGTTTGTAAACGGCAGCTTTACCAAACGACATAAATAAGCCCAGTATTGCCAAGAGGACAATAAAACCAAGCGGCTCAATAGCTAGACTAAACGTAATGTCGCCCTTAATGCCGTGGACGATGTAATCGGTAGGTGGGTAAGACAGGAAAAAGGTTGTTATTGCACCAACAATAAATGTCCAGTACATCAATAACCGCGCTCCGTAGCGATCAGATAACCAACCACCTAACGCACGAAACAAACTGGCAAAAATAGAATACGCCGCCGCTAACATCCCTGCTGATTTAATATCAAAACCGTAAGCACCCACCAGATAACGCGGCAACCACAACGCCAATGCCACAAATGCACCAAACACGCAAAAGTAATACAACGAAAATCGCCAGACGCGCAGGTCTTTCAGTGGTGCTAATTGTTTTACAAAAGAATCGGCGGTAACACCCGCATTGCGGCGTGATTGCAACATCGGTTCATCTTCGGTAACAAACCAGAAAATAACTGCCATTAGCAATAACGCCGCTGCCCAAATTTGCGCTACGGCGTGCCAGCCAAACGCCACCATCACAAACGGCGCAATAAATTTAGTGACTGCCGCGCCAACGTTACCTAGTCCAAAAATGCCTAAAGCAGTGCCTTGTTTTTCTTTAGGAAACCAGCGTGAAGTATAAGCAATACCAACAGCAAACGAGCCTCCGGCCACACCAATACCCAATGCAGTGACCAAAAACATGAGGTAAGTTTCAACGGTGGTCAGTAAAAAAGTGGCAATTGCCGCCGTGACCATCACCGCGACATAAACAATGCGTCCGCCGTATTGATCGCTCCAGATGCCCAGCACTAGCCGAATTAATGAGCCTGAGAGAATCGGCGTACCGACTAATAAGCCGAACTCAGTTTCGTTTAAATTTAAGTCTTTACGAATTTGTAAGCCAATAATTGAAAAAATCGTCCACACGGCAAAACAAGTGGTAAATGCGATGGTACTGGCAGTGAGGGCGCGTTTTTGTTGAGAAGAATTAATTGTGTTTATCAAAATAATTACCTGCTAAATACGCGTGTCACTTGTACACCGTATGGGGGATTTTGAAATGGTGCGAAGATGATTACCTATGGTCTCAAACAGACTGTCTTTAGTAAAGAATTACCTGACTTCATTAAAGTATGTAGGTTTTAAAGTGATTATTTATTAATCGAAAAAAAGACAGTTAAAGCCTGATATTGCTACAATTCAGACCACCGCAACATAAATCAAGCGTAATCGTTTAAGCAATGACTCCTTTACTGTCTATCGATCAACTCAGTGTTACCTTTAATTCTTCGCAGATGGTCGTTGATGCGATTAGTTTTACCATTCATGAGGGTGAAACCTTTGCCTTAGTGGGCGAATCAGGATCCGGTAAATCCATGACCGCCTTATCAGTGCTGAGATTATTACCCAATAATGCCAAACTCACCGCCCAAGCCATTAACTTACAAGGTGACGAATTAACAACACACTCAGAATTAGAGTTGTGCAAAATTCGCGGTCGCCGTATTGGTTTGATTTTCCAAGACCCGTTGTCATCATTGAATCCTGTGATGACTATCGGCAGTCAAATTGCTGAAGTCATCAATATTCATTTCAAGTTATCAAAAACAGAACTAAAACAACGGGTGTTGGAATTATTACAGCAAGTAGAAATTCCTAATCCAGAACAACGCTTAAAAGATTATCCGCATCAATTATCAGGCGGTCAGCGACAACGGGTGATGATTGCTATTGCTTTGGCAGGTAAACCCGATTTACTCATTGCCGATGAACCGACTACCGCGCTGGATGTGACTATTCAAGCGCAAATTTTAGCCTTGCTGAAAAACATTCAGCGACAAACAGGCATGGCGTTGTGGTTGATTAGTCATGATTTGGCGTTGGTGTCTACAATGGCGGATAGAGTTGCCGTGATGCAGCAAGGCAAGATAGTTGAAACAGGGGTGACAGCCGAATTGTTTGCTAATCCGCAACATCCTTATACGCAAAAATTATTGAACGTATTGCCGTCTATTCATCATGCGGGTAGGTTGGCTAATGCCCAGCCTACGCCACCGTTATTACAAGTCAGTGATTTTTACTGTCACTATCCGATACGCAAAGGGATTTTTAAGCGCGTAGTTGATTACGTTCGTGCGGTTGATGGCGTGAACTTCACCATTGAACAAGGTAAGACTTTGGCATTAGTCGGTGAATCTGGCTGTGGTAAAACCACTTTAGGTAAGAGCTTGTTAAATCTATTACCCAGTCAGGGAAGAGTAGTTATTAACGGCGTGGAATTGAATACGCTGACGGGTGAAGCCTTACGACAACAACGGGCGAATATTCAAATCGTCTTTCAAGACCCATTTTCGTCGATGAATCCACGCTTGCTAGTCGGTGATATTATCGCCGAAGGCATACGCGCTTTACATCCTCAAGTGACCGCCGATGAACGCACCACGCGCGTTAAAAAACTATTACAGCAAGTCGATTTACCCGAAGCATCGATGTATCGCTATCCACATGAATTTTCAGGCGGACAACGGCAGCGTATTTGTATTGCCCGCGCCTTAGCCGTTGAGCCTAAACTAATAGTCTGTGATGAACCGACCAGCGCGTTAGATGTTTCCGTGCAAGCACAAATTATTCAATTATTAAAAACCTTGCAACAAGAACAAGGCGTGAGTTACTTATTCATTACCCATGACTTAGCCGTAGTCGCTGAAATTGCGCATGAAGTCGCCGTCATGTATCAAGGCAAAATTATCGAACAGGGCAGAGCAGAGCAGATATTAAAACAGCCGCAACACGCCTACACCCAACAATTATTAAATGCTGTCCCTGTATTAAAAATAGCCTAATGAACTGCGTTAAAATCAAACACAGCATTGAAGAAATCATCAAAAAATCGCGTTTGCCGTGTGCCGATGAAAATGCTAAGGCGGTGTTGCCGGTTGTTGGCGCAAATCTTGGGATTACAAAATTTGTCGTTTAGTAATCATTACAGTGATTGCTAAACATTAGCTAAAAATTTTTCCAAATGTTCACAAAAAATTTTTAAAATTTTAATGCGAGCATATTTTTTATCGTTCGCCTCGACGAGTATCCACGGTGCGCTTTGAGTGCTGGTGCGGGTTACCATTTCGTTAACCGCTAGCTGATAATCATCCCAGCGGTCACGATTGCGATAATCATCTTCGGTAATTTTGTATTGTTTGTAGGTGATTTGTTCGCGTTCTTGAAAGCGGCGTAGTTGCTCATCTTTATCGATATGCAGCCAGAATTTCAGTACTAGCGTGCCATGTTCGCTTAACGCTTCCTCAAAATTGACAATTTCTGAATACGCCCGTTGCCATTCATTCACTGTTGCAAAGCCTTCAACGCGCTCGACTAATACCCGTCCATACCAGCTACGATCATAGATGGTCATCACACCTGCTCTGGGAATGTGTCGCCAAAAACGCCACAAATAATGCTGCCGACTTTCTTCGTCAGTGGGGGCGGCGATAGGAATAACTTGATAGTTTCGCGCATCAATTGCATGAGTCAGTCGTCTAATCGCACCGCCTTTACCCGCTGCATCCCAGCCTTCAAACACTAAAATGACAGAGTGTTTTTGATTATGGGCTTCGCGCGATAATTGATTAAGTTTGCCTTGATAAAAAGCCAGTTCTTGATTGTAGGTTTTTTTATCGATGTTTAATGATAAGTCTAATGAATCTAATAAATTTTGTTGGCTGACATGCACCACATCGTTCGATTCAATAACCGCCGTGACTAATTTATCCGCCACTCTTTTAGTAATATGTTGTTGAATACGATTAAGAATATGTTGACCGACGGTTAAGCTGCTATAACGACTATCAGAGCCATCAACAATGAGCCACGGTACATCACCCGTGCTGGTTTCGGTCAATACTTTTTCAGCAACGGTTAGAAAATCATCGTACATTTTCAAGTGCTTTTTCTCACGTTTGGTAACTTGCCAACTGGTTTCAGGATTTTTTTCCAAAGCTCTTAAACGTTTTTTCTGCTCGTCTTTTTTCAAATGTAGCCAACATTTAATAATCAGCGTGCCGTCATCGAATAACTCCTGCTCTAACTGACGAATGTGCATTAATTCGACTTGCAAGGTGTTATCGTCAATTTGTTGATAAACCCGTTGTGACAAAGGATCGCTATACCACGAGCCGACATTAATGCCGATTGAACCTTTAGGCGGTAAAGTTCGCCAAAAACGCCAGAATTTAGGACGTTCTTGCTCTTCATCACTGGGATGCGAAAAAGCCACCGTTCGCATGTAACGCGGGTCCATCCACTCATTGAGTAAATTAATGACTTCGCCTTTACCACCACCATCAACCCCTGAAATAAGAATAATCACAGGGAAATCACATTCTTTCAGGGTTTGCTGAATGGTGAGCAATTGCGTTCTTAGGATAGGTACTTGTTCGTTGTAGGTGTTTTTATCAAGGCTATGACCGAGTTCCGCCATTTCAAACATGTTATTTCTCCTATGTGGGCTTAGTTGCTGTTACCAACGCATTTACTTCAAGTCGATGACTTAGATTAATATTCAAAAAGCCCGCATTTTGCAATTGTGTTAAGGCGACTGCTTCACGCATGATGTGATTTTCAGATTCGTCACAGAATAAATGCACAATCCATTGTTCCAATAACTCAAGTTTGTTGGCTTTGGTTAAGACGCTAAAAAAATGCGCAATGTCCTGTTGAGTTAAGCGAGTATGCTGGCTAATATCGTCCAAAGCGTAGCGATCACCGTTGATGAATTGACCTTTCGGTTTTAAGACGCGAAAAATTTCATTAATCACTTGTTCACGATAATCGTGCAGGAAATTGTGTAAGGTGTAAGCGGAGGCAATAATATCGACGCTATTACTGGGCATATTTTTTAACGCACTAAGCGCGTCATTGGTACAAAAAATCAGCCGCTGGTTATCGACCCACGGTTTTAAATATTTTTTAGCTTCTGCTTGCATCAACGATTCGTTATCAACACTAATAACCTGTAAGGTGTCGTTTGCCGTTAATAAGGATAAAGTAGTAATACCCGTCCCACCACCTAGTTCAACAACGGACAAAGGTTCTTGCGTATCGGCATAGCGGCTGACAGCAAGACCCACTAAACGGTTCATTTCTACTGCCAAGGGGCAAATCAATTTCAGCATATCGTACTCTTGTACCATGATGCTAGAAAACATCGCATCATCCGGTGTTGTAGTATTTATCATTTTTCTTCTCTTAGTAGGGGAGGTAGTCGTTTGTTCAGGCGGTTGATAATAAGCCTTTACCGATGAGACCCAAATTATAATATTCACTCAAATCAATATTATATTGTTCAGCGCGAACAATATTTTTAATGGTTCGATTGCCCACTTCCATGCCATCCATTAGCAATAAATCAACCATTCTTAGCGGTTGTCGCTGTTTATTTTCATTCAACAATAACAATATTTTAGGTTTGAGTTTATGCAGAGGATTGACTTCAATGACCACGGCAATTTCGCCGCTATTCAATTCAACAACACTACCCGGCGGATAAATCCCCATACATTCAATAAATTTATAAGTTAATTTCGAATCTAACTGTGTGCCGCATATCTTAGTCATGATATTAATGGCTTCGAGATGGGTTTTGCCTTTTTTATATACCCGATCACTGCTAATGGCATCATAGACATCAGCAATGGTCACTATACGGCTATAGGGCAGTGAGGTGATAGGGATAGCCCGCGCCATCTAAGTGTTCATGATGACTACGCGCCACATCAATTGCCCCTGAGTACATATCTTTACTGGATAGTAATAATTTCCCGCCTTGTAGCGAGTGACTTTGCATGATTTTTAGTTCATTAGGTTCTAATTTGTCGGGTTTATTGAGAATCTCCAACGGGACTTTCATTTTTCCCATGTCGTGCATCATGCCGCACAAGCCAAGGTTATTGAGTTCTATTTCAGGAAGATTTATATGTCTACCTAATGCGATGGATAAAATACACACATTCATGCTGTGCTGAGCGGTGTACATATCGCGGTGTTTTAGCTGTGTCATCCATAGTAATGCGTCTGGCGCGTGCAGTATGCTATCGACACACTCGGCGACTACTTTTTTGGCAATGGCGACATTAATAGCTCTACCTAATTGCACATCTTCCATAAAGCCACGCACTAAATCACTGGTTTGCCCATAGGTATGAGCCGCGTGGTCAATTTCTTGTATAAAAGAAGATTTTCGTGGGTGTGTAGGGAGTGGTTTTTCTAGCGAGCCACTAATATAGGGTGAGACTTTATGCGGGGATTTTAGAGCACTATTTTGTTTATCGACATCAATATAGACAAACTGACATTCTTGTCTAACGGCATCGACATCCTCCTGATTTTTTAGTTCAAAGCCTTGAAACAAAAAGGAACTTTCTAACCAAGGTTTATCAAGTTGGCTGACATACATACCTATTCTTAAGTCACACACATCAATTTTAGTGGGGACAATTGAGGAAGTGAGAAAAATATTGCGGCTATCATCCATACAAAAGCTCTCCACTAAAAATGTGAGGCGGATTTATTATTTATAAATCCGCCATCATTTGGAACTATTGAGTCATTGGAATGAAAGCGATAGGTTAATCGCGCAATAACTCATTAATGCCCGTTTTACTGCGGGTTCTTTCATCGACTTGTTTGATAATCACCGCGCAATACAAGCTATAAGTCATGCGGTTGAAAATTTTGGTACTTTGACCGATATAAACGCCCATTGAAATAACGCAACCGTCTTCAACAATCACGCCTTCAACAATTTCAGAACGTGCGCCGATAAAGCAATTATCACCAATAATCGTTGGATTGGCTTGTAACGGTTCTAATACACCACCGATACCGACACCGCCTGATAAATGGACATTTTTACCAATTTGAGCGCAAGAACCAACGGTAACCCAAGTATCAACCATTGTGCCGCTATCAACATACGCGCCAATATTGATGTATGACGGCATTAAAATTGCACCTGACGCAATGTATGAACCATGACGCGCCACGGCATTCGGTACAACGCGCACACCCGCAGCGGCAAAATCTTCTTCCGAGTAATTGGAAAATTTACATTCCACTTTATCGTAATAACGGGTATTACCGCCATCCATCAAACGGTTTTCATTGATACGAAATGACAATAACACCGCTTTTTTTAACCATTGATGCGTGACCCAATCGCCGTTAATTTTTTCGGCAACGCGTAGTTTGCCGCTATCAAGCAGATTAAGCGTTTCAGTGACGGCGTTACGAACTTCGGCAGACGCATTAGTCGGTGTGATGTCGGCGCGTTGTTCAAAAGCGGCGTTAATAATATTTTCTAGCTGTGTCATATTGTTATTTATTTAAGTGGTTAAGGAAATTTTTAATACGGTTTGCTGCTTCAATACAGTCAAGTAGTGGCGCGACTAACGCAATGCGAACGTGATTAAGCCCTGGATTTATACCGTTAAAATCACGCGACAAAAAACTACCCGCTAGTACAGTGACATTTTGTTCAGCGAATAGTTGTTTAGTAAACTCAGTATCCGTCATGGCTAAACGAGCGGGTATTTTTAGCCACACATAAAAACTAGCGGCTGGTTTTTTAATCTCGCAGACATCGGCAAGAATGTCGATAAAGGCGGTAAATTTTTCGCGGTATAAACGGCGATTTTCAACAACATGGGCTTCATCTTGCCACGCGCTAATACTGGCATATTGGGTGGGTAAAGGCATGGCGCAACCTTGATAAGTACGGTATTGAAAATAATGCTGCAAAATCTCGGCATCCCCCGCAACAAATCCAGATCGCAAACCAGGGGCATTGGAGCGTTTTGATAAACTGTGAAAC